>CAXTDP010000685.1:0-3512 GCA_964242295.1 uncultured Acetobacteraceae bacterium
CCTGCCTGTTGCCGCGGCCGGCGTGCTGCCCGGCGCGCTGGCCCGGCTGAAGGCCGCCCATCCCGGCACCAGGGTGCGGCTGCAGCAGGGACGGACGGAGGAGCTGCTGCCGCTGCTCGCGTCGGGCGAGTTGGACCTGATCGTCGGGCGCCTGTACGAGCCGACGATCCCCGACGGCTTCGAGCGCGAGGCGCTTTGGACCGAACCGGTCTCGATCCTTGCCCGCGCCGGACACCCGATTCTTGCGGCGGCGCCGGTGGGCCCCGACGAGCTTCGGCGCTACGACCTCGTGCTGCCCACCATCACCCAACGCGTCGGCCAGGAGATCGAACACCTGCTCGCGCTGCTCGGGATTGATCCGGCGCCCTCTCTCCGGTCCAGCTCCTATGGCTTCATCCGGGAAATGCTGCACGGGACCGACCTGCTGTCGGTCATGCCGCGGCTGCTGATGGTCGGCGACCTGATGCGCGGCACGCTGCAAGTGGTGCCGCTGCCGATCCCGGCCCCGGACCGCCCGGCCGGGCTGATCCTGCCGCGCGGCGGCCTGCTCCCCCAGGCGGGGCTGGCCTTCGTCGCCTGCCTGCGCACCTATGTCGCCGAGATCGCCGAACGCGGCTTCGCCCCCGCTATAACTCCCGGTAATAGCCGGGCCGGGACAAGCGATAGGACAAAGCCAGGCGCTACAGCCTAGTGTCGGCTGAGACTTGACCGGAGGTCCCATGCGGGATGCGGCCGGGACAACGATCAGCGTTTGAGCCGGCCAACGGCCATCGCGGGGGGAAAAGGTCCAACAGATGCAAGCCGCATCCATACCCGACTGGCAGCAGCGTCCGTCCGCCTCCGCTCCACCCGCTCTGGAACCAGGAGGAAACAATGGCGAATAATGCCGGCGATACGCCTCGTTCAGCCGCGGGCGGGCAAAGGGCCGGCAGCGTGGACATCAAGGCCTTCATTGATGAACGGCCGATCTCGGCGTTCCAATGGTTCCTGGTCGCCATGTGTTTCCTGGTGGTCGTCGCCGATGGCATGGACGTGGCCATCATGGGCTTCGTCACCCCCTCGATCCTGGGGGAGTGGGACATTTCGAGGCCGGCGTTCGGGATCGTCATCAGCGCCGCCCCGTTCGGCCTGGTGATCGGGGCCTTGGTGGCAGGCCCATCCTCCGACCGGTTCGGGCGCAAGATCGTGCTGATCGCCTCGGTTCTGCTGTTCGGCGTCCTGACCCTCGCGACCGCCTATGCCTCGTCGCCCATCGAGATGGCGGGCCTGCGCCTGCTTGCCGGGATGGGCATGGGCGCCGCGATGCCCAATGCCACGACGCTGATGTCGGAGTATGCGCCGCAGCGCCGGCGCTCGCTGATGATCACCATCATGTTCACCGGGTTCAACCTCGGCTCGGCCGCGGTCGGCTTCGCGGCCGGGTATCTGATCCCGCTGCATGGCTGGCGTTCCGTGCTGGTGCTCGGCGGCGCCGTGCCCCTGCTGCTGGTCCCAGTCCTAGCGCTGTTCCTGCCGGAGTCGTCGCGCTTGCTGGCCCTGCGCGGCGCCGGGCCGGGCAGGATCGCCGCGACGCTTGGCCGGGTGACCGGGCATCGCTTCACGGGCAACGAGACCTTCGTCTCGACCGAGCCGCCGTTGCCGACACGCAAGCCCATCGGCGTGCTATTCTCGCGCGGCTACGGCGCGACGACGGTTTCGCTCTGGATCACCTACTTCATGGGCCTGCTGGTGATCTACCTGCTGACCGGCTGGCTTCCCACCATCATGAAAGACGCCGGCCTGTCTATTGCGACCGCCGCCAACGTCACCGCGATGTTCCAGATCGGCGGGACCGTCGGCGCGGTCGTCGTCGGCTGGGCGATGGACAAGGGGCGCCCGGCCTTCGTGATTGCGGCGGCTTACCTGTGCGGCGGCCTGTGCGTCCTGCTGCTGTCGCAGATGGGCGTGGTGTCATCCGCGCTCGCCGTGCTGGTGTTCTCCGTCGGGTTCTGCATGAGCGGCGCGCAAACCGGGCTGAACGCCTTTGCGCCGGGCTGCTACCCCACGGTGGCGCGCGCCACCGGCGTAAGCTGGATGCTCGGCATCGGGCGGTTCGGCAGCATCTTCGGCTCGGCGATCGGCGGCGCCCTGCTGGGACTGGGCTGGGGCTTCAGCGCCATCCTAGCGATCCTGGCGATCCCCGCGGCGTGCGCGGCGGTTGCCATCGCATCAACCCAGCTTGGCAGCGCCGGCGCGGCGCCGAAGCAAGCTGCCGCACACTAGGGATCGCGTGCCCACCCCGCGATCAAGGCCCTACGGCCAGCAAGGAGACGACACCATGCACGACGAGCCGGTCATGGACGTGGCCCACCTCGCCCACCTGGAGCTGCTGACGCCCAAGCCCGAAGACAGCCTGCGCTTCTTCGTGGACGTGATGGGCATGACCGAAAGCGGGCGCCAGGGCGACTCTGTCTACCTCCGGGGCTGGGACGACTACGAACGCTACTCGCTCAAGCTCACCGCGTCCCGCACCTCCGGCCTGGGCCATGCCGCCTTCCGTGCCCGCAGCCCGCAGGCGCTGGCCCGGCGGGTGTCGGCGCTGCAGGCCTCAGGCCTGGCGGTCGGTTGGCACGAGGGCGAATTGGGCCACGGCCCGGCGTTCCAGTTCCACGACCCCGATGGCCACCTGCTGGAGATCTACTACGAAACCGAGTGGTACGAGGCGCCGCCGGCGCTGCGCCCCGCGCTCAAGAACCAGGCCCAGCGCTTTCCGGCGCGCGGGGTGAACGTGCGCCGGCTCGACCATTTCAACTGCCTGGCCACCGACATACGCGCCAACCGGGAGTTCTTCGAGCGGACCCTCGGCTTCCGGCTCACCGAGCAGATCGTGCTGGATGACGGCACCGAGGTCGGCATGTGGCTGACGTGCACGAACAAGAGCTACGACTTCGCCTATACGCGCGAGGCGCACGGCGTGCGCGGCCGTTTCCACCACGTCACCTTCGCGCTGGACAGCCGCGAGGACATCCTGCGCGCCGCCGATGTGTTCCTGGAGAACGGCGTCCACATCGAGACCGGGCCGCACAAGCACGCGGTCCAGCAGACCTTCTTCCTTTACGTCTATGAGCCCGGCGGCAACCGGGTGGAGGTGGCCAACGCCGGCGCCCGGCTTGTGCTCGCGCCCGATTGGAAGCCGATCACCTGGACGGAGGCCGAGCGCCGCAAGGGCCAGGCCTGGGGCCTGAAGACCATCGAAAGCTTCCACACCCACGGCACGCCGCCGCTGCCGGAGGACCTGGGCGAGGATGCGGCGCAAGTCGCCGGGCAGCCAGTCGCCGGGCAGGACGACCTGGCGGAAGAGGGGATCGCATCGTGAGCGGAACTGCAAGCAAGACGACCATCCCCGGCAGGCGCCGCAGCCCGGTGCCGGTCCGCCTGGCGGGGTGCCGCGCGTGACGGCCGGCCTGGTCGTCACCGGCCCGCCGCGCGTCGCGCACGAGGTCGCGGAGGCTTATGCATCCTATGGGGTGGCG
>CAXTDP010000686.1:0-3510 GCA_964242295.1 uncultured Acetobacteraceae bacterium
AAGCGTCAACCCGGTTTCACCAGTTCCCTGTGTAACCCGGTTCTGAACCACGCCGTTGCGGCGGCGATGGGGTGCTTGGGGGACAGGACTGACGACAGGAGGGTTGTTCCTGCTGTTGCACGGAGTAGGGGGCGAGTGGCGGCTGCTCGTGACGCTGGCGCCGGTTGCCGTGGTGCTAAGCTTGGCGAGAGAGCTTGGTGGGTCGGTGCGGGCCTCGTCAGCGGTGCATATGGTGAATAACGTGGTACTTGCGGCGTGCGTGGCGGCCGGGTAGCTCGCACGGTGGTGGCGTTTGGTTGACAGGTGTCGCGGGCGGCATTAGGTCCCGTGCATTGCTGGGAACGTGGACGCGCCCGCCGGGGCGTGCGCCCGCCATGTTGCCTTCTTGCAGCGCGGCCTACCGGTGCAACAAGCGGCTTGACCCTGCCTGAACGGGGCGGCGCACATAGAATGAAGGAGGCTGCGCATGACCAAGCGCGCCGAAAGCAAGTACAAGATCAACCGCCGTCTGGGCGTAAACCTATGGGGCCGGGCGAAGTCGCCAATCAACAAGCGTGAGTATGGGCCGGGTCAGCACGGGCAACGGCGCAAGCAGAAGCCGACGGATTTCGGCATCCAGTTGATGGCGAAGCAGAAGCTGAAGGGCTATTACGGCAACATCAGCGAGAAGCAGTTCCGTAAGTATTATGAGGAGGCGGTGCGTCGCAAGGGCGACACCTCGGAGAACTTGATCGAGCTGCTGGAGCGGCGGTTGGATGCGGTGGTATATCGCATGAAGTTCGCGATCACGCCGTTTGCATCGCGGCAGTTCGTAAACCACGGGCATGTCACGGTTAACGGGAAGAAGGTGAACATCTCCTCGTTCCTCGTCAAAGACGGGGACATGGTCGAGGTGCGCGAGAAGTCGAAGCAATTGGCCGTCGTGCTGGATGCGTCGCAGTCCGGGGAGCGGGACGTGCCCGACTACCTGGAAGTGGACCATCGGGCGATGAAGGGCCGGTTCGGACGGGCGCCGAAGCTGACGGACGTGCCGTTCCCGGTGACGATGGAGCCGAACCTGGTGGTGGAGTTCTACTCGCGGTAACGCGGGGATTATTGCTGGGAGTGCTTGGGCGCCGGGGCTGGACCCCGGCGCTTTGCGTTTGCGCGGCCCTTGCCGAGGTCTTGAAACCTCGCCTTGTCAAGACGTTGCTGGCGAGCAGAGACCTGGACCCTGCTGGTCCCATATTGGTATTCGAATGCACGATATCTGCGCTTGGCGGGATGCGACCCTGCATCCGGACTGTTTGGATCGAGGCTGCTAACGTAGCCCACCGTCGCCATATTACTGCCTCCCCGGCTTATCTATCGAAAGTTTCTGCCTCATGACCACGGCCGAAGAAATATCACGTCGCCGCACATTCGCCATCATCAGCCACCCGGACGCTGGCAAGACCACTCTGACGGAGCGGCTGCTGCGGGCGGGTGGGGCCATCCAGCTAGCGGGGAACGTGCGGGCGAAGGGGGAGCGGCGGCGGACGCGGTCGGATTGGATGGGGATCGAGCGGGAGCGGGGGATTTCGGTTGTTACATCCGTGATGACGTTCGAGTATCGGGGGTGCGTGTTCAACCTGCTGGACACACCGGGGCATGAGGATTTCAGCGAGGACACCTACCGGACGCTGACGGCGGTGGACAGTGCGGTCATGGTGATTGACGCTGCCAAGGGGATCGAGGCGCGGACGCGGAAGCTGTTCGAGATCTGCCGGCTGCGGGATATCCCGATCTTGACTTTCATCAACAAGATGGACCGGGAGGCGCGGGACCCGTTCGAGATCGTAGATGAGGTGGCGAGCACGCTGGCGTTGGATACGGCTCCGGTTACCTGGCCCATTGGGCGGGCGGCGACGTTTGCGGGGACTTACGACGTGAGGACGCGGGAGGTGCACGTGCCGGTTGCGTTGGGGCAAAGTGATCCGCGGATGATCCAGTTGGGGGAGGAGTTGGAGCTGGTGCAGGCGGCGTTGCCGGAGTTCGAGTTGGAGGCGTTCAACGCCGGGCACCTGACGCCGGTGTTCTTTGGCAGCGCAATCAAGGAGATCGGGGTGTCGGACCTGCTGGATGGGTTGGTGGACTTTGGGCCCAAGCCCCGGGCGCAGCCGGCGGATACGCGCATCGTTGCGGCGGATGAGGGGAAGCTGACGGCGCTGGTGTTCAAGATCCAGGCGAACATGGACCCCAACCACCGGGACCGGATCGCTTTCGCGCGGGTGTGCTCGGGGCGGCTGCAGCGGGGGATGAAGCTGGTGCAGGTGCGGACGGGGAAGCTGATCCCGCTGCATGCGCCGCAGTTCTTCTTTGCGCGGGACCGGCAGATTGCGGATGAGGCGTTCGCCGGGGACGTCGTGGGGATACCGAACCATGGGACTTTGCGGATCGGGGATACGCTGAGCGAGGACGAGCGGCTGAATTTCGTGGGAGTGCCGTATTTTGCGCCGGAGATCTTGCGGCGGGTGCGGCTGGATGACGCGATGAAGGCGAAGAAGCTGCGGACGGCGCTGCAGGAGCTGGCGGAGGAGGGGGTGGTGCAGCTGTTCCGGCCGCAGGATGGGAGCCAGCCCATCGTGGGGGTGGTGGGCACGCTGCAGCTGGACGTCCTGATCGCCCGGCTGGCGGGGGAGTATGGGGTGGCGATCGGGTTCGAGCCGGTGCCGTATGCCCTGGCGCGCTGGGTGAGCGGGGAACGGGCGTTGCTGGAGCGGTTCGTAGCCGAGCAGCGGACGGGGATGGCGGACGATGTGGACGGGGACCCGGTGTTCCTGGCGAGCAGCGCATTCATGCTGCGGCGAACGGAGGAGATGAATCCGGGGCTGGTGTTCCGAGACATCAAGGATGTGCGGGCGGAGGCGGCCTGACAGGGCATTAACCTCGTTTAAGGGCGTGCTGTCCTAGTCTGGTGCAGAGTTGCCCCGTGGAGAGTTGCCCTGGATCGGATTGACATGCGCCTGCTAGCGCTGCTGCAGGAGGACTGCACCTTGTCCATTGCCGTGATGGCGGAACGGGTGGGGTTGTCGCAAACGCCGTGCTGGAAACGGATTCAGCGGATGGAGGCGGAGGGAGTGATCCAGCGCCGGGTCGCGCTGCTGGCGCCGGAGTCGCTGGGGTTGGGACTGACGGTGTTCGTGTCCATTGAGGCTGGGGACCACTCGCCGGAGTGGCTGGACCGGTTCGCTGCGACGGTGGCGGATTTGCCGGAGGTGGTGGAGGTTCATCGCATGGCGGGGGACATTGACTACATGCTGCGAGTCGTGGCTTCAGACGTTGCTGCGTATGACAGGTTCTACAAGCGATTGATTGCAGCGGTGCCGATCAAGAATGTCAGCAGCCGTTTCAGCATGGAGCGGGTGAAAAGCACAACGGCGTTGCCGCTGCCTGAAAAGCTGGGAGTGTGATCCGGTTAAGGCGAGTTGCTAGGGTCTAGCAGCCTGTCGGACTTAGCGCGACGCGGATGCATGCTGTAGGATTGGTGGA
>CAXTDP010000687.1:0-3510 GCA_964242295.1 uncultured Acetobacteraceae bacterium
CAGCGCCGACACGCGCGACGTGACCTCCGCCTTTGCGATCCCTTGCCGGCGCAGGCCGAAGGCGATGTTGTCGGCGACGTTCATGTGCGGGAACAGGGCGTAGGACTGGAACGTGGTGTTCACCGGGCGGCGGTGCGGCGGCAGCCGGGTGATGTCCTGCCCGCCCAGCACGATGCGCCCGGCGCTGGGCTGGATGAACCCGCCCAGCGCCCGCAGCAGGGTGGTCTTGCCGGACCCTGACCCGCCCAGCAGCACGAACATCTCGCCGGCCGCGATGCTCAGGTCCAGCCGGTCCAGTGCGGTCGCCGGGCCGTAGCGGACGGTCAGCCCTTCTACGTCAACGCTGCCTGGGCAAGCATCACCTGGGTCAACGTTGCCTGGTTCCGGCGCCAATCAGCTAGGACCCGGCCTTGAACCGCGCCCACATCCGCGTCCGTGCCCGGTCTGCCGCCTGCGCCGGCGCCTTCACGGTGAAGAAGCGGGCGGAATTGGTGTCAGGGAACACGTTGGCGTCATCCCGCACGTCGGCGTTCACCATCGGCAGGCTCGCCGGCACGGCATTGGGGTAGCGCACCTGGTTGGTGATTGCCGCCATCACGTCAGGCTGCAGCAGGAAGTTGATGAACTGCATCGCCTCAGCCGGGTGCGGCGCGTCCTTGGGAATGGCGAGCATGTCGAAGGTCAGCTCGGCCAGCTCCTTGGGGGCGACGTAGCGGACCTCTTTCTGCCCGGCCTCCTTGGCGCGCACCGCGGCCTGGATCACGTCGCCGGAGTAAGTCATGGCCAGGCAGGTCTGGCCACCTGCCAGGGCCTCGACGGCGCCGCCGCTGGCGAAGGTGCGGATATAGGGCCGTATGGCCATCAGGGTATGCTCCACGTCCGCCAAGTCCTTGGGGTCGGCGGATTCGGGGTTGCGGCCCAGGTATTTCAGCACGCTCGGGATGGTGTCTATGGCGCTGTCCATCAGGCTGATGCCGCAGGGGGCGATGCGCTTGGCGTTCTCCGGCTTCAGCAGCAGGTCCCAACTGTCCATCGGCGCGTCGGGGGCCAGCGTATGGATCTGCTCGGGGATGGTGCCTAGGCCGACGGTGCCCCACAGGTAGATCGCGCCATACCTGTTGCCGGGGTCCGAGGTGACGACGCGGGCCATCAGCTTGGGGTCCAGGTTGGACAGATGCGGGATTTTGGCTTTGTCCAGGGGAAGCAGCGCCTTGGCGGCGATCAGGCGGCTGAACGTCGGCTCTGCCGTGGGGACGACGATGTCATAGCCGCTGCGCCCGGCCAGCAGCTTGCCTTCCAGCGTTTCCAGGCTGTCATACACGTCATACTGGACCTTGATGCCGGTTTCCGCGGTGAAGCGCTCCAGCACCTTGGGGTCTATGTAGTCGGTCCAGTTGTAAATGTTCAGCACGCGTTCCTGCGCGTGGCCCATCATCGGGGCGGACCCGACGCACAGCAGCACCAATGCCAATGCCCGCAGCAGCTTGCCCATCGCCTGCCCCCATGTTGCGGCGCGCAACGTAGCCATCGCCGGGGCCGATTGAAAGACGGCGATGGGCGGCCAACGTGCATGGCATGTGCGGACGGTATTTGCTGACGACCCCCCCGGATGAGATGCGCCGGGTGTTCGAGACGATGAACGAAACTCCGAACTGGAAGCCGACCTGGAACATGGCGCCGACCCAGAACGGCCCGGTGGTGCGTCGCCATCCCACGACCGGCGACCGCAGCCTGGATCTGCTGCGCTGGGGGCTGCTGCCGCACTGGGTCCGCGGCGACCCGAAGAAGGTGCGCCAGCCGATCAACGCCCGGGCCGAGACCGTGCAAACCGCGCCGATGTTCCGCGACGCCTTCCGTGCCCGGCGCTGCATCGTGCCGATTGACGGGTTCTATGAATGGCAGGTGCTGCCGGACGGGGCGAAGCAGCCGCATGCCGTGGCGCGGGCGGATGGCTCGGTCATGGCGCTGGCCGGGGTTTGGGAGGGCTGGCGCGGTCCGGAGGGGGAGGCGGTCCGCAGCTACGCCGTCATCACCACGACCGCCGTGGATGCCCTAGGCCACCTGCACGAGCGGATGCCGGTCGTGCTGGAGCCAAAGGACTGGGCAGCCTGGCTGGGCGAGGAGGACGCTGACCCGGCGGCCCTGCTGCGCCCGTCTTCCGCCGGGTTCCGGGTGTGGGCGGTCAGCAGCCGGGTCAACAGCGTCCGGAACAATGGGCCAGAGCTGATCGAGCCGGTGGCGGCGCCGGCGCCGATGCAGGTGCTGCCGGCATAGCCTTGGCTGAACGGCAGGGCCGTGCGCGTCCTCGATCAGGCCGTGACCCGCGGCATCGCGCCCCGCCCGGCGGCCTTTTCCCGGTTAATCCATCTGGATGCGAGGGCCGGTCCGTCCGATGTGCCGCCATGCCAGCAAGCCAACCAGCCCCGCGCAGACCAGTGCAAGGGATGCCGGCTCCGGAACGGCGAGGCCGTTGATTGTGCCGCTGTAGCCGTCGAACGCGGCGCTGAAAGCCTCGACAACGGTGAACGAGCCGCTTGTGAACAGGCCGGGGTCAAGCCCAAACGGCAGCGTGGCTGGTGAAAGGGTGCCTGCCGGGGCACCGGACAAAACAAGCTGGAAGCCGTAGCCGATCTGCGGGCCGGTTGTGGCGAAGCTGATCGAAGTGCCGGTCACGTCAATGGTCTGAGCCAGGTTGGACAGGTCCTGGCCGCCGAACAACGCCGACTGGATGACGTAGTATAGGCCCGATCCGGGATTGAGGGTACCGATGGACGAGTAATGGCCCGATCCCGGCGGCGAAGCCGTGGCCGCCGTATCCACCTGGATGCTGATCGGGATCACCTGGCCCGGCGTGACCGAGCCGTTTGTCAGCGTGCCGACCTGGTTCACGGTTCCAGAAAGGTTGTAAGTCACCGGAACTGCATGCGCTAGCAGGGCGGAACCACACAAGGTCAGCACGGCGACGGCGGCGAGCCGGACGCTCATGGCAGTCTCCTGTTCACGTTGGCTGAACGAACCATATGCGGAAGTCGTAACGACAGCTACTGTATTCCGCGTTGGAAATGGCGCCGGCTTACCCGCATCGGCAGGTAAGGTTCTCCGGCAGGTGTCATGGTCCCGACGGATCGGCCATCCTCCGCACCTCGGCCGGCGCCGCCCCAGCCTCCCGCATCGCTCGCAGGGTCGCCGCCCCGTCGCGCTTGGACAGGCGGCGCCCGGCGGCGTCCAGCAGCAGGGGATGGTGGGCGTAATCCGGCTCCGGCCAGCTCATCAGGGCTTGCAGCAGGCGGTGCAGGTGCGTCGCCGGGCGCAAGTCCTCGCCGCGGGTCACCAGGGTCACGCCTTGGATTGCGTCGTCGTGGGTGGCGCACAGGTGATAGCTCGCCGGGGCGTCCTTGCGGGCCAGCACGGCGTCGCCAAAGGCTTCGGGATGGCAGGGGTGGCGCCGCCCGGCCTCGGAGTAGGTCAGCGGGCCGGCCTGCGCCGCTGCCGCCGCCATGTCGAGCCGCA
>CAXTDP010000688.1:0-3501 GCA_964242295.1 uncultured Acetobacteraceae bacterium
CCGGCAGCCGCGCCACTGGCGCCGCCGCGGCGGTCATCGCCGCCATCAGGGCCGCCACGCTCGCCACGGTCGGAGTTACGGTCGGACATGCTGGTTACTCCTCACCCTGCTCGGGGGCACGGTAGCTGTCGCCCTCGGGACGGGCACGGTATTCCTCACGGTCGTCGAAGCCGCGCTTGCGGCCGCTCTCGAAGCGCCCGGCAGGCTTCGGCCCGCGGAAGCCGCGCTCGCGGTCGTCGGACTTGCGGGACAGGATGGCCGAGGGTTCCTCGGTGATCTCCTCCACCCGAAGGGTCATGAAGCGCAGCACGTCCTCGTTCAAGCGCAGCAGGCGCTCCATCTCGTGGATGAACGCGGGCTTGGCATCCATGCCGAGCAGCATGTAATGGCCCTTGCGGTTCTTCTTGACCCGGTAGGCCAGGCTGCGCAGGCCCCAATACTCACGCTTCTTGACCTCGCCGCCATCAGTCGAGAGCTGCTCGGTGATGGTGTCGGCTAGGGTGTCAACCTGCTGCTGCGTGACTTCGTTGCGTGCGATCAGCACGCATTCATATAATGGCATTGTGGCCCCTTCGGATGTTGACGCCCAGGAATGGGCACAGCCGGGGCGGATGCCACCACCCCGGCAGGGAAGCGGCGGGTTATAACGGGCGTGGCCGGGAATGCAAGGATGCTGTTCGTTTGAGCAGCCATGCGGGGAGGGGCGGAGATCATGAGCACGACGGTTGGGACACGGGCAGCGCCGGGGCTGCGGGTGAACGGCGGGCGGCTGGCGCTTGCAGGCGCGGTCGCAGCGGCCGGGGTGCTGGGGTTCCTTAGTGGGGATGACGGCGGGGCCGGGTCGGACCTGCTGGTGCTGATGCGGTTCATGGCCGGGGTGAAGGCGGCGATGGCGCTGGGGGCCGTGGCGCTGGTGTGGTGGCGGATGGGTGCGCCGGTGGGGCGCGGAGCGGTTGCGGCCTACGTCATGGCGGCGGCGGTAATGGCGGTCGGGCCGGGGCTGATCTGGGACATGCGGCACATAGCGCTGGGGGCCGTCGCGGTGCATGGCGGTCTGTCGGCGCTGCTGGTGGTGGGATGGTTGGACCGGGTAGGATGGAATGGAGTGGTGCGGGAGGCGGTTGCTCGTCGGCGGCTGCGGTTGGTCCGTGACGGACACTGACGCGTAACCTGCAGCGTATTGGTCCAGGTGCCGTTGAGGTTAGTACGGCGTGACCAAGGTACGGCCTATTCCCCCGTGATCAGCCGCGCCAAGTCGAGCGCCTGCTGCCGTATGCTCGCGGGAGCCAACATGGGGTTGCCACGCTCGACGGCCAGGGCCAGAGCGGCCCGTTCGACCGCCGCGACGTGGATCAAGCGCAGCTTGGAGACGCCGCCTTCGATGTCTTGGTAAGCCCTGAGACTCATGCCCAGGTGCTTGGCCATGCCGGTTTGCGTAAGGTCCAGGCTGGCCCGCAGGGCGCCGAGTTCAACGAGTGTCATTACGCCGTCCGCGGCCGCCTTCCGGCCCATGAAACCACAACGGGCAGCGGCTGGCGACGCCAACCCACCATCGCCCCCAGGCATCCCAGTCCCGCGAGCATCAGTCCCCAGGTGGCAGGTTCCGGCACGGTGGCGCCCTGTGCGTACAGGCCCGCGATGTCGGCAGCGGACAGCGCGCTCGCATAAACGCTGGCCTGGTCAACGCTGCCTGTGAGCAGTCCGTTGCCGCTCTCCGCTGCGGGATGGCGCAGCCCGATCAGGTAGTTCGGCTGCGCAAAGGCGTAGGGCGCGACGGACCTGCCATTCGCATACAGGGCGCCGTCCACATACAGGCTGATCCCGGTGGCCCCATAGGTTATAGCAACCATGTGCTCCCCGGTGTCGGTCACGGCCGCTCCACCGTCGTTGCCGACGCTCCGGTTCGCGTAGTCGCTTCCTGCCGTCCACTGGGCCGGCGTGAACTCGGCGAAGTCAATGGCGTCGAACTGCTGGCCAGGCATTTGCACCACGGACAGGGCGGTCCCGCCGGACTGCGTGAGGTTGGCGAGCGACACCCAGGACACGAGCGTCTTGGCCGTGAGCGTCAGCGTATCGAAGCCGGTGCTCATGTAGCTGCCGCCGTTCGCCCTGTTCCCATCGAGGATCAGCTTGCCGCCTACAATGGTGGCGGCGCCGTTCAGCGTGCCGTCCAGACTGCCAACGACGTCCCGCGCAGTGCCGTCGTCGAACGTCCACTCATGGATCGGCGCCGGGATGGCATGGGCCGCAGGCGCCGCAAGGGAGGCGGCCGCCGCAAGTGCGGACGCGAACAGGATGGTTTTCATGAAGCAAAACATTCCGTAGGCCGGCTCGATCAAAATTGATCGGCGGCTGCTTTCTTGTCATCTCCGCTCATTACGACATAGGACGGATAAGTCATTTTACGTTAAGGCGCATCGGTGGCCAGGCAGGGCGAGGATGTCCGTGTCCAGCGGTCACGAAAACGCCGTCCGGTATGCAAGGCCCGCCGGCCCGTGCCCGCCGGACTGCGGCAAAGTTCACGGCCCTGCCTCCCGCTCAGCCGTCGCAGCCAACGAAGGCCGGCCAGCCATGACCACCGTCCAGCCGACATCAGGAGGCCCCGGCGTTTCCAGCCCCGCGGAGGGCTGGGGATGGCTGCTCAGTCCAGGATAAGGGTGCTCGCGGGACTGCAAGGAGCGTTGGCTACCGTGCAGCCGGTGGCCCGCTCCACGGAGACGGGGCCGGCTGCGTTGCCTGTGAGCAGCGGGCCGGTCTTGTAGAACTCCCCGCGCCCTTGCTTCATGACCTTGATGCCGGATGCCTCATTGTCGTGCACGCTGACACGGCTGCCGGCTGCGTGGCCTCCGTCCAGCAGGACGCCCTCCCGGGTGTTGTGGTCCATTTCGGCGGCATCGAGGTTCAAGCCGCCGCCCGTCGTCGCGTAAGCGCCAACCGTGCTGTGGGACAGGTGGGCGTTGTTCAGCTCCAGGAAGCCGTTCTGCGACGCCCTTGCCCCGGAACCGAGGCATCCCGTGGCGGTGACCCTGTGCGCCCAGGCAAGCCCGTTGCTTTGCGCCGCGACGCACGCGACCTGGGCGTCGGCAAAGCTCGACCTGTCCACATACAGCGAGCCTCCCTCCGCCAGGGCGTTGTAGCCGAGCGTCTCGGCGCCGTTGTCGAAGATGTGGGCCGCGGTCCGCGCGTTGCATCCGCGGCACTGGATGACGCCGCCGAACCGCGCCAGCAGGTTGGCGTCTCCTGCGTTCCTGAAGGTTGAGCCGTCTGCGGTGACGCGCCCGCCCTGGTCGGCCAGGATGCCGTAATAGAAGCCGTCAACGACGACGTGCGATCCCAGGCTGACGGTTGATCCCGACCCTTCCGCGAGCACCGCGGAGCCATAGGAATCGCGGCGCCATTCGGTGCGGCCCGTCCTGGCGCCGTTTCCCTTGATGAGGACCCCGTCCACCAGTCCGATGCGTCCGCCGTTGTTGGCGGCAAAGCCGCTGAAGTTGGTGCCGG
>CAXTDP010000689.1:0-3500 GCA_964242295.1 uncultured Acetobacteraceae bacterium
GCTGGTTTGCATCCACAAGACCATCGAACGGCCGACGGGCATTCAAGCGCGGTGCGGCGCGAGCAGGCCGCCTCCTCCCGCTTTTGCTCGTGCACCAGATGCCTTACCCTCTGGTTTCGGCCTACCATCCCGAAACCCGATGGAACCTTGTGGCGGCACGCCTTTCGGCCTTGCAGGGCATCGACCATCCAGAGAACAAGGGATTGGCCCTATGCGTCCCATCGTTGCGTTGCTCAAGTCCATGACGGCAATTTTGCCTCAAGGCCTTCCCGTACGACTGCTTCGGCCCGCAACCTGATCCACATTGCCGCACAAGCTGGCGTGATGTTGCTGAGCGCCCAATGAACACGACGCGTTGGCAAACTGTATGGAGACCCCACTCGTGACGAAGCCCCAGCGGCGTAGCGCGCCACCTCCAGCTTCGATGGCCACCCTGCCGGCACGCGCCGCCGAGGCGCTGCAGCAAGGACGGTTCAAGGAAGCGGTCGAGCTCTTCAAGCAGTTGGTCCGGCAGGACCCACGGCCGGAATGGAAGGACTCCTTGGCCGACGCCTATTGCGGTCGAGCCCATGCCCTGGCTGCAAAAGGTATGTTCAAGGAGGCCGCGATGGTCCTCGAGAATACCCTATGCCCAGCCGGCACGCTTCGCGATCCGGATCTCTACACGACATGCCTGATCCGCGAAGGGCAGCAGCCCAAGGCGGCGGCCTATCTGCTGCACTGTGTCGGCAGCGGCGGTTTTCCGGCTGGGCAGCGCGCGGCCCTTGAGGGGTTGACGGCCGCCTTGCTGGTGGCGGTTCCGCCGCTTCCGGCGCCGGCACGCCCCGACCCGCCCGAAGCAGTGCGCTGGCGCGAACTGGCCGCCGTGTCGCGCGAGGCTTTGGCTGCCTGGGTCGATGGCTCGCCGGCGGAGGAGATGGACCGGCACCTGGAGCGCATCTCACTTCGCTCCGCCTTCCGGCCGATCCGCTTGCTACTCAAGTGTCTGACTACCCTGCCGCCGGATCCCGAGCGGACCCGGCGGCTGCTGGAGGTCATCGGGCAGGGTTCGCCGTTCTTCCCGTTCCGGCAGGCGGTGGAGGCGGCGGTGCGCACAGGGCCTGGGCTTGACGCCGACGCGTGGCATCGGCTGACGCCAGCGCAGCAGGCCTTTTCGGCCGAGACCGGTGGCCTGCAAGCGGCTTCCGTGCAGTCCCTCGGCCGCCTGTCGGCGGCCTCACGTGGCGGCCCGGCAGCATTATTCGCCTGGCTGCTGAAGCAGGCCGATCTGCCGCAGGCCGAAGTCAGAAGCGCCTGCCTAAACCTCCTGCCGCAAGTTCCCGACCGTGTGCCGCAGTTCGAGAAGAGCTTCGGGCCGCTGCCGCCGCTAGAGCGGCATCGTGTCCAGGCCCTGGCAGCCGAGGCGCGTGGCAACTGGGAAGCCGCGGAACGTTTTTGGTTCCTTGCAGCCCAACTGGGCGGCACGGCGGAGGATCGCGTGTCGAGACTGTCGTCGGGCGTCATATACCGCCATCTCGCGCATCTCGCGACCCTGCATCCGGAGATCGAGGGCGACGGGGATGGCGATGCCGAGATCTTCTACCTGGAACGCAGCGGCGACGTCGATCCCGACCACCTCCCCACCGTGCTGGCGCGCGTCGCGTATTACCGCGAGGAGTCGTGGGACAAGGAATGGCACCGGCTGGTGGAAGAGGCGGTGCAGCGCTTCCCCAATGAGGGCCAAGTCCTGATGCAGGCGATCCAGTCGGCGGTGGAGCGCCGTGCCTACAAGAAAGCGGCCGGGTTTGCCCGCCAGCTCCTGCAGATCGATCCGATCAATCCCGGGGTGCGCCGGCAGATGATCGAGCTGCAACTGGCCCATGCCCGTAAGCAGATGCGCGCGAAGCGTCCCGACCTCGCCGCCAAGGAACTGTCGCAGGCGTCCGAGTGGGACCGTCCGGATGCCCCTAGCGGGCTGCTGCGCATCGCCCGTGGCCTGGTCGCGCTGCAGAGTGGCGACAAGGGACAGGCGGATGCCTGGCTGCGCGAGGGGGTGACGCTCGCGGGCGGCGGCGTTGCCGGCTGGTTTCGTGCCGTGCTCGAGGCGGAGCTGATGAGATGCGCGGGCGGCGATGCCCTATGGCTGCGCGAGGAACTGGCGGCCGCCCGCCGGACGCCGCCGACGAAAGAGCCGGTCATGGCGATTGTCTCCGCCTTGGGCCAGGTGGAGGCCGGCGAGAACAAGCGCGCGTTGTCGGGCTTGTTGCTGGGGATGCACGCGTGGCTGCTGCAGGGGGCCGGGTTTGTGTGGTCGCCGGCAGAGTTCCAGGCTCTGGCCGACGTATTCGTACGTTTCGATGCGTTCGATTTGCTGGGGATCTACGCGCGGAAGGCACGCCAGCGGGAACCGGCGAACCCGGAATGGCGGTTCCACGAGATTGTTGCGCGCACCCGGGGCAATGCCGACGCATCAACCATGGCCGAGATGAACGACCTGGATGACATGGCCGAGGCAGCGTCCGAACGGCAGGACTTTCACGCGGCCAAACGGATTGCGCGGTTCCTTGGCATGGATCTATCCCGACCGTCCCGCAGAGGCCGGATGGTGGATGACCTGGAGTACGAAACCGACGACGCCCAAACGCTGGAACTACTGCAGATGATGCTCAAGGACATGCCTAAGGGGGCAGCCGACACTCTGCGCGGGCGTGTCCGGGAGATCGGGCGGGCTGCGGCGGTCGAGGAAACAGCGGAGGGCCTCCGCTCCTCCGAGATCGGCACCTTTCTGCCGAAACCGATGCTGCTGCAGCTCTGCGAGGACATGGTGGCGCAGGTGATGGGTGGTCCGGCGCCGCGGAAGGACCGGGTCTGATGCGCGATCCGTTCACCGTCCTCGGCGTGGACGAGACGGCCGACGATGCCGAGATCCGGCGCCGCTATCTCGTTTTGGTGCGCGAGTTCCCGCCGGACCTTGAACCGGAGCGGTTCCAGGATTATCGCGCGGCCTATGAGGCGCTCATAGACGAGCGGAAGCGGTTGGAGATGAGATTGCTGCGCACCAACGAGGCCGCGCTTTCGCGCCTGGGCGTGGCGGCGCTGCACGCGGCGTCGCCCCTGGCGGCACGGGCGACGAAGCGGACAGTGGCAGCGCTGCTTGCCGAGGGGATCATGCAGGCGGTGACCGTAAAGTAGGGGGCCAGGAGCCCTGCCCTTGCACCCCGCCGAAGGCAGGGCTCCTTGGGCCACGATTTTAGATGCAGGGGTCTGGAGCATGGGCTTCAGCAGGCGGCCTATTCCCAGGGCTTCCTTCCTGACAGGAGACAAAGTGGACGACAGCATCAAGCAGGCGTTGCTCAGCCGGTTCCAGGCCTACCTCGACACTGCGGAGACCAACGAACCGGAGCCCCGGACCGAGACTTCCGACCTGTATTCGCTTTTCGTCGAGGTGGCGGGTCTGCGCAGCGAAGTCCGCACCGAGTCCCGCCTGGTGAAGGAGGCGCTGGACCAGTTCCGTGGCGTGT
>CAXTDP010000690.1:0-3490 GCA_964242295.1 uncultured Acetobacteraceae bacterium
CCGGCGGGAGGAGCGCGGCCTGCGGGACCGCGCCTTGCTCGCCCTGCGCGCTGTCGGGCTGGAGCGGCTGGCGGCGGTACGTGCCGACCGCTTGCAGCACAGCGAGCTGCGCTTCGTGGAGATTGCCCGCGCCCTGATGGCAGCCCCGGCCTTCCTGCTGCTGGACGAGCCGGCGGCCGGGCTATCCGTTGACGAGATCACCCGGCTGGGCGAGCTGGTCCGCGCCGTCGCCGCGGTCGGGACGGGCGTGCTGCTGGTGGAACACCACGCCGACCTGATCTTCGCCGTGTGCGACCGGGTGACGGTGTTGAACCTTGGCAGCATCCTGGCCGCTGGGACGCCGGCGGAGATACGCGCCCACCGCGAGGTCGTGGAGGCTTACCTTGGCGCTTGACGCGCTGCTGGACGTGCAGGGGCTGCATGCGGGCTACGGCAAGGTCGGGGTGCTGCACGGCATAGACCTGCAAATCGCGCCGGGAGAAATCCTCGCGCTGCTGGGGCCGAACGGCGCGGGCAAGACGACCTTGCTGCGTGCCGTGTCGGGCCTGCTGCCCTGGACAGGCAGCGTCCGGTTCGCCGGCGCCAGCCTGGCCGGCGCCGGCCCGCGGGAGGCGGCGCAGGCCGGGCTGGTGCACGTGATCGAGGGGCATCGCGTGTTCACTGGCCTGACCGTTGCCGACAACATGCTGCTGGCCGGCTTCGACGTGCCGCGGGCGGAGCGGGCGCGGCGGGTCGAGGAGGCGCTGTCCACCTTCCCGGAGATCGCCGCCAAGCGGCACGAGCGCGGCGGCGCCCTGTCCGGCGGGCAGCAGCAGATGCTGGCCGTGGCGCAGGGGCTGGTGCGCCGGCCACGCCTGCTGATGCTGGACGAGCCTTCGGCCGGCCTGTCGCCGGTGCTGGTGGACCGGGTGCTGGGCGTGCTGGACACCCTGCGCCGCGGCGGCACGGCGGTGCTGCTGGTGGAGCAGTTGATCGACAAGGCTGTTGCCCTGGCCGACCGCGTCTGCGCCGTCGCGCGCGGCCGGGTGGTGCTGCAGGCCGCGGCGGGCGAGCCGGGGCTGCATGAACGTCTGGAACGCGCCTACATGGGCGGTCCGGCCCACGCCGGCCTGCCATGAGGATCGCCCGCGTCAGTACCCACCATGCCGCCATCCCCTACGCCTACGACGGCCCGCGCCATGCGGTCGGCGGGCAAAGCTGGACCACGCTGGACATGCTGCTGGTGCGGATCGAGACGCAGGGCGGCCTGGTTGGCTGGGGGGAGGCATTCGGGCACGGCTGCATCCCGGCCACCAAGGCGGCGCTGGACACCCTGGTCGCGCCCTGGCTTCTTGGGCGGGACGCGACGGACATCGGTGGCATCGGCTGCGGCCTGGCGCAAGCGATGCACCTGTTTGGACGCAACGGTCCCCTGACCTACGCGATGGCCGGCGTGGACATCGCGCTGTGGGACATCGCCGGCAAGCGCGCGGGGCTGCCACTGCATGACCTGTTGGGAAGTGCCCGGCGGCGGGTGATACCGGTCTATGCCAGCCTGCTACGCTACGGCACCCCGGACGCCACCGCCCGCAATGCCGCTGCGGCGGCGGCGGAGGGCTATGCTGCCATCAAGCTGCACGAGGTGGACGTATCGTGTGTCGGCGCTGCCCGCGAGGCGCTGGGGCCGGACGTGATGCTGATGGACGACGTGAACTGTCCCTGGACGCTTGCCGAGGCGCTGGACCGTGCCGCCGGGCTGCGACCCTTGGGCCTGCACTGGCTGGAGGAGCCGGTCTGGCCGCCCGACGACCATCGCAGCCTGGCGTCGTTCCGCCGGGCCGCCGGCATCCCGGTTGCGGCTGGGGAGAATGTGGGCGGGCTGCACGGCTTCGCCGACCTGTTCGCGTCCGGCGCCGTGGACGTCGCGCAGCCCAGCGTGGCCAAGCTGGGCATCACGGTGTTCCGGCAGGTGCTGGCGTTGGCGGAAGCGCATGGTGTGCGCGTGGTGCCGCATTGCGCGTATTTCGGGCCGGGCTACCTGGCATCGCTGCACCTTGCGGCGGGGATGGCGGATGCGCCGCTGGAGCGGTTGTGGCTGACCCTGGAGGAGAGTCCGTTCGGGCCGTGGCTGACCGCGCCCGGCGGCGTGGCCGCGGTTCCGCCGGGTCCGGGACTGGGCTGCGACCCGGATGAGGCCGTGCTCGAACGGTATCGCCGCGCTCCGGTGGGCGAGGCGAGGGAGGGCCATTCATGAAGTGCACCGCCATACGAACGACCCTTGGCGAGATCGCCCTGCCTGGCCCGGCGGTGGGCGGCCTCGGCGCGATCCACAAGCTCGGCCTGGTGGCGGTGCAGGTGGAAACGGATGCCGGGCTGGTCGGGGAGTTCGTGCTGATCACCCTGCACGGCCGCCACGTCCGCGTCTTGGACGAGATGGTGCAGTCCCTGGCGCCGCTGCTGGTTGGCCGGGACCCCCTGCACAGCACTGCCTTCTGGGCCGACGCCTGGCGGCAGAACAACTTCATCGGCCACAAGGGCGTGGCAGTGATGGGGTTATCGGCGCTGGACGGGGCGTTGTGGGACCTGCGCGGCAAGGCCGCCGGGCTGAATATCGCCGCCCTGATCGGTCAGGCGCGCACGGCCGTCCCGGCCTATGCGAGCGCCGGGCTGTGGCTGGACCGCAGCGTGGACGGGTTGCAGGCGGAGGCGCGGGGCTTCGTGGACGCGGGCTTCCGCGCCGTGAAGATGCGCGTCGCCCGTGGTCCCCTGGCCGCGACGGAGAACCGGGTGCGGGCCGTCCGGGATGCCATCGGACCCGACGTCACGTTGATGGCCGACGCCAACCAGCAACTGACCGAGGCCGAGGCGGTCCGCATGGGCCGGATGCTGGAACGCTACGACCTCGCCTGGTTCGAGGAGCCGTTGCCGGCCTGGGACCTGGCCGGCGTCGCCCGCGTGGCCGCGGCGCTGGACACGCCCATCGCGTCTGGGGAAACCGAATATGCCCGTTACGGCTTCCGCGACATGCTGGAGCGCCGGTCGGCCGACGTGCTGATGCCGGACCTGCAACGCGTCGGCGGCGTGACGGAGTTCGTCCGCGTCGCGCACCTGGCGGCGGCGTTCGACATCCCGGTATCGTCGCACCTGTTCCCGGAAATGAGCCTGTCCGTGCTTGCCGGGCTGGAGAACGCGACCTGGCTGGAGCATATGCCTTGGCTGTCGCCGCTCTACCTCGAAGCAATCGAGTTGCGGGACGGCGCTGCAGTCGTGCCGGACAGGCCCGGCTGGGGCCTCACGCTGGACCTGGCGCGGGTTCGCTGTGCAGCTTGATCGGCTCGACGTGAGAACCTGATTGTTGCCAGCAGTGCCGTGGCGCAGCCGAGTTGCCTGGTTTGGGTTCGACGCGCCATCCGGCATTCGGCCCTACGCTCGCGCCTCCGACCTTGTTGCTGGCCCGCCCTAGTACACCTCGCCGGAAGAAGTGGCCCCATTTCGGCGGCGCTCAGGCGGC
>CAXTDP010000691.1:0-3488 GCA_964242295.1 uncultured Acetobacteraceae bacterium
TCGCGTTATATCGCAGCGTCGAGCATGCGCCGGTGTTCGTCGGCCTCGACAACTTCCGCGTGCTGCTGGCCGATCCCAGGTGGTCGGAGCACTTTTGGGCGGCGCTGCGCCACAACTTCTACTTCTTCGCCTTCCACATCCTGCTGCAGAACCCGGTTGGGATCGCGCTCGCGGCGCTGCTGTCGCTGCCCCGACTGCACGGCGCGGCGTTCTACCGGACGGCGTTCTTCCTGCCGACCATGCTGTCCTTCGTGGTCGTCGGCTTCACCTGGAAGCTGATTCTCAGCCCGCTTTGGGGCGTGGCGCCGGCGCTGCTGGGCGCGGTCGGGCTACGCGGCTGGTTCCACCCATGGCTGGGGCAGGAGACGACCGCGCTCACCACGCTCGCCCTGATCTCTGTCTGGCAATACGTGGGCATCCCGATGATGCTGATCTACGCGGCGATGCTGGCCATCCCGCACGAGCTGATCGAGGCCGCGGAGATTGATGGAATCACCGGCTTCGCGCAGTTCTGGAAGATCAAGCTGCCGCTGATCTGGCCGACGATCGGCATTTGTTCTATCCTGACCTTCGTCGGCAACTTCAACGCCTTCGACCTGATCTACACGGTGAACGGGGCGAATGCCGGGCCGAACTTCGCCACCGACATCCTGGGCACCTTCCTGTTCCGCACCTTCTTCGGCAACCAGTTGCAGCTTGGCGACGCCAACATGGGCGCGGCTATCGCGACGATGATGTTCCTGATCATCCTGGCGGGGGTGTCGGCCTACCTGTTCGGCATCCAGTCGCGGATGCGGCGTTACCAACTGTGAGCGCGACCTTGCGCCTGGCGCGCGCCCTGCCGCTGCGCCGGGGTGCGGTCCACCTGGTGCTGCTGCTGTATGCCGCGCTCTGCCTCGGGCCGGTGCTGCTTGTAGTGATGAACTCGGTCAAGTCCCGGGCAGGCATCTTCGGGGCGCCGCTCAGCCTGCCAGGGCCTGCGACCTTCGACATGATTGGCTACCGGACGGTGCTGGGGCAGGGCGCGTTCATGCGCTACTTCGGCAACAGCCTAATCGTGACGGTGGGGTCGCTGGCGGCGGTGCTGCTGTTCGGCGCCATGGCGGCCTTCGCGCTCAGCGAGTATCGGTTCCGCGGCAACCGCCTGCTCGGGCTGTTCCTGGCGCTCGGCATCATGGTGCCGATCCGTCTGGGGACGGTGGCGATCCTGAACATCATGGTCGCGGCGGACCTGGTGAACACGCACTTGGCGCTGATCCTGATCTACACGGCGCAGGGCCTGCCCATCGCCGTGTTCATCCTCGGCGAATTCATGCAGGGGGTGTCGAAGGACCTGAAGGACGCCGGGCGCATAGACGGGCTGTCGGAATACACGATCTTCTTCCGCCTCGTGCTGCCGCTGGTGCGCCCGGCGGTCGCGACCGTCGCCGTGTTCACCATGATCCCGATCTGGAACGACCTGTGGTTCCCGCTGATCGTGGCGCCGGGCGAGGCGACGCGGACGGTGACGCTCGGCGCCCAGGCGTTCATCGGCCAGTTCGTCACCAACTGGAACGCCGTGCTGGCGGCGCTGACCCTGGCGGTGCTGCCGGTGCTGGTGCTGTATCTGCTGTTCTCCCGACAACTGATCCGCGGCATCACCGCCGGGGCGGTAAAGTGACCGCCGGAACGGTGAAGTGACCCCGCTGCGCACCCTGGTCGTCGGTCTCGGTCAGATGGGGCTGAGCCATGCGCTGGCCTACCACCGCAACCCCGGGTTCGAGATCGTCGGCCTCGTCAACCGCTCGCCCGTCGCCCTGCCGGAGGAGCTACGGGGTTACCCGGTCCTGTCGGATTTTGAGGCCGGGCTGGCGCTGCGGCCCGGGCTGGTGTCGGTGAACACCTACACCGACAGCCACGCCGCCTATGCCATCGCCGCCATGGAGGCCGGCGCCGACGTCTTCGTGGAAAAGCCGCTCGCGCCCAACGTCGCCGAGGCCGAGCGCGTCGTCGCCGTGGCCCGGCGCACCGGGCGCAAGCTGGTGGTCGGCTACATCCTGCGCCACCATCCCAGTTGGATCGAGTTCATCCGCCAGGCCCGGCAGCTCGGCCCGCCTTTCGTCATGCGGATGAACCTGAACCAGCAGTCCTTTGGCGCCGCCTGGGCGATCCACAAGCGGCTGATGGACAGCACCAGCCCGGTGGTGGACTGCGGCGTCCACTACCTCGACGCGATGCTGCAGATCACCGACAGCCCGCCGGTGCAGGTCCGCGGCATGGGGGTGCGGTTGTCGCCGGAAGTCGCGCCGGACCAGGTGAACTACGGGCACCTACAGGTGCTGTTCGCCGACGGGTCGGTTGGCTGGTACGAGGCCGGCTGGGGGCCGATGATCTCCGAAACCGCCTACTTCGTGAAGGACGTAATGGGACCGAGGGGATCGGCCTCGATCGTCATGAACGAGGCCGCCGGCTCGGCCGACGTGGAGACGCACACCAGGACCGCGTGCATCCGCTTGCACCGCGCGGACACCGGGCCGGACGGGGCGTTCCTGGCTTCGGACGAGATGCTGTCCATGGCCGACGAGCCAGGTCACCAGGCGCTGTGCGAGCGGGAGCAGGCATTCGTGCTCGATGCCATCCGCAACGACCGGGACCTGGGCCGCCACATCGACGATGCCGTCCGCTCGCTCGCCGTGGTGCTGGCGGCGGACCGCTCCATGCGCGAGCGCCGAGCGGTTGACCTGTGAGGACCGGCGCATGGGCTCGCTGACGCTTTCGGCAGTATGCAAGAGCTTCGGCGCGGTTGACGTGCTGAAGGGTGTGGAGCTTGAGGTGGCTGCCGGCGAGTTCGTGGTGTTCGTCGGACCCTCGGGCTGCGGCAAGTCCACGCTGCTGCGGATCATCGCCGGGCTGGACGAGCAGACCTCCGGCGACGTGCGGATTGACGGGCGGCTGATGAACGGCGTGCCACCGGCCAAGCGCGGCATCGCCATGGTGTTCCAGAGCTACGCGCTCTACCCGCATTTGACGGTGGCCCGCAACATGGGCCTGGCCCTGCAGCAGGAGGGCGTGGCGGCGGCGGACATCAAGCGCCGGGTTGCGGTGGCGTCCGGGCTGCTGCGGCTCGACGCCCTGCTGGACCGGCGGCCGGCGGAGCTGTCGGGCGGGCAGCGGCAGCGGGTCGCCATCGGCCGCGCCATCGTGCGCCAGCCCAGCCTGTTCCTGTTCGACGAGCCGCTGTCCAACCTCGACGCCGCGTTGCGCGCCGGCACGCGGGTCGAGATCGCCAAGCTGCACCGGCAGCTCGGGGCGACGATGGTGTATGTCACGCACGACCAGGTCGAGGCCATGACGCTCGCCGACAAGATGGTGGTGATGAACGGTGGTGCCGTGGAACAGGCTGGGCGTCCGCTGGAGCTGTATGCGCGTCCGGCCAACCTGTTCGTGGCGGGCTTCATCGGCTCGCCGACGATGAACTTCATCGGCGGGGAGGCGGCGGCCCGGGTCGG
>CAXTDP010000692.1:0-3485 GCA_964242295.1 uncultured Acetobacteraceae bacterium
CCGCCCATCCTGCCAGGCCCGCAGCCGCTACAGGTCGTCGCCGCCAAGCTCGCGGCCAACCCCGGCCTCAACCCGCCCGGTGCCGCCCAGGCGGCCTCCGGGCCGCAGCCAGGTCCCCGCCCTTACTGATCCGGAGATCCCCCGATGCCGCCAGCCCTGCCATCCCGCGTTGCCCTGGTCCTCCTGGGCGCCATGGCCCTGCCACATGACGCTGATGCCCGGGTCCTGGCCTGGCGCTGCGACGTCACCACCGATGCCGGGGGCAGGACCACCCACACCAACGTGCGCCTCGAACCCGAGCGCCTGGCCGTGAGCGACAACAACATGCTCTACGTCGATGGCTCTGCCTCCATCGCCAGCGACCTGGTGGAATACGTGAAGCTGGAGGCAGGGCTGGCCACCTGGGGCGTCCAGCGACGGGACGGCACGCGCGTTGCCACCAACGTCACCCTGGACCTCCGGACCGGCGCCTACGCCTCCTACGGCTGGGTCCACGGGCGCATCGCCCATGGTACCTGCCGCAACCTGTCCGATCCCAGCCTCTAGCAGCGGCGCCCTCCGGCTCCGGCCGCCCAGCTACCCTGCGGGCTGCCGCTCCGCCGCCTGCAAGTGCCGCACCACGTCCACCGGCTGGCCCGGCCGCACCCGCAGCAGCGGCACCCGGCAGTGCGCCAGCACCGCGTCCACCATCTGGTCCCGCCGCACCCGATCTGACCTCCCGTGCGTCTTGTCGTCCAGCTCGATCACCAGAACCACGCGCCCGGCGCCGTCGATCACCGCGAAGTCCACCGACTTGCGCGACACCCGGTTCAGCGCGCCCTGCCGCCGGGCGGGATCGCGCACCTCGGTCTCGATGAAGTCGGCCAGGCGCACCTGTGGGCAGGCATAGTAGCCCCGCGGGAGACCGGACCTGATCTCCCCCAGCACCCGCGCCTCCCAGGCCGTCAGCAGCCGCTTGGCCCGGTAATCCCCCGCCCGGAACCCGTTGCCGCGACGACCGGCCAGACCGGACAGCATGAGGATCGAGACGCAGGCGAGGACAGCGAGGAAGAAGAGCAGGGAGTTCGACGGCATGGGGGAACCTCAAGGCGGTGGTTGGCCGGGTGAGCCTGGCACAGCACCTTGCGAACGGGATCAGCGGCCGTCACCACCGCTGTCCTCCATGAACACCTCCAGCGCGCTCACGTCCAGGCGGCTTCGGCGCCGGCGCCGCGCCAGCACGGTGGCGATCGCGCCGCCTATCGCCGCCGCGCAGGCCGCCTGCGGCCACCAGGCCTGGACCAGGTGGGCCAGGTCGTCCTCGCCGAGCGGCTCGGCATCGGCGAAGCGCACACCCGCGCCGTAGCGCATCAGCCCGGCAAAGGTCGCCTGCAGGACCGCCACCGCCGCCATCCCGGCCGCCCAGCCCACCCCGAACAACAGCGGACGCCGCCGCGCCACTGCCCGACCGCACGCCGCCGCTGCCAGCATTGCCGCCAGTCCGGCAATCACCACCACCGCCTCGCGCGGCAGAATATCTGCCAGCGGTCCCAGCAGCACCAGCAGGTCTGCGCGTGTCGGCATCGGTCGTCAGCTCCCAGCCCGTGCCAGGAGCTTGCAGCCCCGGTCTGCGAACAGATGGTGGCCCCTTACGGCTCAGCCCGACGCCGGGTGATAAGGGCGGGCGCCTCAGCCCCCAAATCCCCGCGCGCCTGCTGACCGGGTGGCAATGCCCCTCCGAGGTCTTGCCCTATCCCGCAAAGGCAGCGATCACGGCTACCGCCGCGATCGCGCCCAATACACCTAGCTCGGCAAGCAGGTGCGAACCACCCAGAGTAAACGACGCAGATCCAGCCAGGAACAGCGCCGCACTCAGGATCAACCACACTATCCAGGGTGGACGGCGTTTATATGCCCTCGCAGATTTCTGATTAGTCTGGATCATGTCTCACTCGAACCCAAAGCCTATACGGCCGTTCGACATCAGGGACGGAGTGCATCGTTGCCCATTACCGCCAGGGTTCTTCCAGGGCTTCAGGTAAGACGTCGATATCCACCCCGGGACAGCATCAAGCTTTAAAACCTGCTGGAAGCCATTTGTCGGGGGAGCGGTGGATGCGATGACCGTTGCCGACGCATAGCCAATCGGCTTGGCGGTTACAGCTGGGCTTTCAAGTATCGGGACACGGGAGGCGAGGCTGAACATCTGCTGCTCATTCAGGTTGAGCGCCAGGCAGACGTAGCCAGGGATGGGACGAACTACCTGCAACCCACCTTGCGCATGAGCTGGGACAGCCAGGGCCATCGTGGCACTGAGGAAAACCGGGATTCGAAGTGATCGCATGTCTGGCCTCCTAGGAATGAACAACTTGCGAGGCGGCACTTCCGGCCTTCGCGGATACGGCTGCTTGCCACTGGCCAACCGTCGTAGAGCTTGAGAGGTTGTTTTGTGTCAGCCAACTCTGGGGGACGACACTGGTTAATAGCGCACCTGCCCCCGCAGTAGCCACCTGCGGCCCATATGTTGGTCCGAACATGTAGTATGCTCGACTGTCTAAAATGGTCGGGTTGCTGATCCCAGCGTTCTGCAACGCCGAGACAGATTGCAGCAGATAACCAGAGGCCGCAATTGAAGCCGTTACCGGATCATTGACGCCGTTCGGACCCTGCACCACCTGCGATGCCAAGCTCGGATTGGCGCCCAGGGCCGTCTTCAGCCCATCACTAAACGCCGCCGGATACATCTGGAACGTTCCCTTCGCCCCGCCATTCGACGGTGCATTGGTGTTGCACCCACTTTCCAACACGCATGTCGCCGCCAACGCGGACGGGTTGATCCCGACAGACTGGGCGTTCGCCGTCGCATCCGCACCCCAAGGCTTGC
Organism: uncultured Acetobacteraceae bacterium; assembly: GCA_964242295.1. Classification (GTDB taxonomy): domain Bacteria; phylum Pseudomonadota; class Alphaproteobacteria; order Acetobacterales; family Acetobacteraceae; genus DASWOJ01. The sequence continues at coordinate 2,864 of CAXTDP010000692.1, forward strand.
TTAGCATCGTGCTCAAAGACGTGCTGCCTCCAGACGACGTCCCACCACCCCCCGTTCCATCGCCGGTTCCAGTCCCATCACCCGTACCAGTGCCGCCTCCAGTCCCGGTCCCAGCCCCTCCATTCCCAGGAAACGGGTTCGGTGTTCCAACGCTTATCGTTATAGCCGGAACCCCAGGCTCCAGCGCCGTCGGCTGAACCTGCACAGGTGCCCCGTCCAACGTCTGCGCCTGCTGCGCTGCCCCCATCCCCGGCCTCGATATCTGACCCACAAAGATCGTCGCACAGCCCGCAACCAGCGCAAGCCTCAACCGGCCACGCCGTCCCCCCGCTGCGCAATCCGTAGTCCCAGCACCGCAGCCAGCCCTCATTCGCTTCACCATGGAACCCCGGTCCTCCCTTTCGAGGAGCCCACCGTCTCACCACGCCTTGCGAACGGGCACGCAACCCAAACGCAAAATCACAGCTCACCCCGGATGCAGGCAGCACTCGTCGCCGGGCCGTCCATTGCTCGGCGCCGCGGGTTGCATCCCAGTCCGCGTGAGGGGCAGGCGGGGGAGGAGGTTTGCCGTCGGCTGGCAGGGCGGGGCTGCTCCAACTGCTAGGCCGGGGCTGCTTCACCT
>CAXTDP010000693.1:0-3464 GCA_964242295.1 uncultured Acetobacteraceae bacterium
GAACGGCGGGCGGTTTCAGATCGGTATACCCGGGCGGTTTCATCGGAATACGCAGCTTAAAGACCTTCCAGAGCTCCAATGCCGATCCATGCACCACGCTGATGGGGCGGCCAAGTCGGAAGCGCTTAAGGTTTGGATCAACGGACTCCCGCTCAACCCGATCCGGACGGTGCAGGCGGTCAGCACGCAGGCGGCATGACGCTTGTATGAGCAACCTTTTGTAAGACATCCGGTTTTAGAGAGGGTGGCTAGCACTGGGCGTGGCAGCCGCGCCAGGTAGCCGATCCCGCATAGGCTATGCGGGTTGGCCAGATGGTGCTGCTTAACGTCGGAGGCGCCGAGTGCAGCCATAGCCACCTCGACCTCAGCATGGGTATGTGGCTATCCGCCCGTGCACCCTGCTCCGGTTTTCTGCGTTGCAAGCTTGTCCGCCCCCCACTTCAGGTCAGTACGTGTGGCGGGGCCATTTGCCCAGGGCGTGGAAGAGAACTTAGCAGCATGTCAAAATTCGGCACACGCGACAGAGCAGGCAGCAGGCCGGGAGGCGTGCGCAGGGTCAGACTGGGCTCGTCGCTTGCGGTTTTTCTGCTCGTTCTCGCCCTGTTGACCACGGCCTGGAACATCGCCGCAGGCGACCGCGCCGCTGCAACAGTCACGTATGACAGGACAGTGCTGGATCGCGCCGGAGCGGTCCTTTCCGCCATGAAGGACCTGGAAACAGGCGAGCGTGGCTTTCTGCTGACGGGGGCGGAAGAGTTCCTGGAGCCCTACCAGGCAGCCGAAACCAGGCTTGACGAGCTCCTGGGCCGCGGCAACGACGCTGATGGCGCTCTTGGAGCCGACGTTCCCGTGCTGCGCCGCCTTGTGGCCACGAAGCGAGCCGTTGCATCAGGCGCCATCGAAGCCCGCCGAACCCAGGGTTTCGACGCGGCCATGGAGTTCGTCCGGTCGGGCGACGACAAGGCGACGATGGACGCGGTCCGGACGCGGGTCGCGCTGGTGCAGCAAAACTTGGGTGTCCGCATCGCGACGGCGGAGGGCGCGAGTCACATGCGTGCCCTGCTTTTGGCGGTTGTGTCCTCCGTGGCGGGGCTGCTGGCCTGCGCCTGGTTCGCCTGGCTCGCCGTCAGTCGCCGGCGCCAGGAGCAGGCCGCCAATGCCTTGCTCGAAGGGGTGCTGGACAACGCGCCGGTCGGCCTGGGCTTCCTTGACCGCGCGTTGCGGGTCCGCCACCTCAACAGGGCGCTCGCGGTCATGAGCGGCCGCGTGGCTGGCGCCGATACTGGCCGGGCGCTCTGGGACGTGCTGCCGCAACTGCGCGCGCAGCTCGAGCCGCAGCTTCGGTTGGTGGTCGAAACCGGGCGGCTCGTCCCGAACATCGAGGCCGAGGTCGCCTCGGTTGCGCATCCCGGCCTGGTGCGCTCGTATCTCCTGAGCCTTTATCCATTGCGCCGGGCCGACGGGCGGCGAGCGGTCGAGGGGGCCGGCCTGGTGGTTACCGACATCACCGAGCGCAAGCAGGCCGAACGGCTAGTGGAAGCCGCGCGCGACGCAGCCGAGGAGGCGAACCGGGCCAAGAGCACCTTCATCGCCAATATGAGCCACGAGCTGCGCACTCCGCTGTCGGCCATCATCGGCTACAGCGAGATGCTGCAAGAGGAGATCCAGGACAGCGGCGACCCAGGCGGGATAGCCGCTGACCTGGCCAAGGTCGAGAGCAACGCGCGCCACTTGCTTGGCCTCATCAACGACGTGCTCGACTTGTCCAAGGTCGAGAGCGGCAAGATGGAGGTCTATGCCGAGACGTTCGACACGGCCGAGATGGTCCGCGACGTGGCGTCTACCGCGCAAGGACTAGTCGAGAAGAAGGGCAATACCTTGGACCTGCGGCTCGCCGCCGACCTCGGCACCATGCACTCGGACGTGACCAAGATACGCCAAGTGCTACTGAACCTGCTCAGCAACGCGGCCAAGTTCGCCGAGGGCGGCACTGTCACGCTGTCCGCCAGGCGAGGACCCGGGCCGGAGGGCGGTGGCGGGAGCGGGAGCCGGAGCGGACGGGACTGGATGACCTTCCGGGTCAGCGACACCGGCATCGGCATGACCGAGGAGCAGCTCGCCAAGCTGTTCCAGCGCTTCCAGCAGGCCGACGCCTCCACCACGCGCAAGTTCGGCGGCACAGGACTGGGACTGTCCATCACCAAGGCGTTCAGCACCATGCTGGGCGGCGACATCGAGGTGGAGAGCACCCCCGACCAAGGTAGCACCTTCACCGTGCATCTGCCGGTCATGTTCAGGGAGCCTGGGGAGGCTATAGCCGAACAGGACGGAACCGCCAGGGACGACGCTGGACGCGAGGCTACTCCTGGACAGGAGGTCGTGCTGGTGATTGACGATGACCCGGCACAGCGCGAGCTGATGACCCGCTTCCTGGAACGCGAGGGCTTCGGCGCACGCAGTGCATCCAATGGTCCTGCCGGCCTTGATTTGGCCCGTGCCTTGCAGCCGCGGGCCATCCTGCTCGACGTCACAATGCCCGGCATGGACGGTTGGTCGGTGCTGGGGGCGCTCAAGGCCGATCCGGAACTGGCCGCGATCCCGGTCGTGATGGTCACTTTCATCAGCGAGCGTGGCCTCGCCGCCTCCCTGGGTGCCGCGGACTACGTGCTCAAGCCGGTGGAATGGGAGCGGTTCCGCCAGGTGATGGACCGCTTCCGCGAGGCGGAGGGCGATGTGCTGGTGGTGGACGACGACCCGGACACGCGCCAGCGGATGTGCGTGATGCTGAGGAAGGGCGGCTGGACAGTGGTCGAGGCCGGCAACGGGCAGGAGGCGCTCGAGCGCATCGCGCACGCGACGCCGCGGCTGATCCTGCTCGACTTGACCATGCCGGTCATGGACGGGTTCGCGTTCCTGCGCGCGCTGCGCGAGCGGCCGGGGTGCGCGGACATCCCCGTCGTGGTGCTCACAGCCCGCGATCTGACTAAGGAGGAGCGGCAGCGGCTGCGCGGGGCGAGCCAGGTGCTGAACAAGGGGGATGCCAGCTTGCGCGACCTCGCGGGCGAGCTGCACGCACTCGCGGCACCGGCTCGCCTGCAAGCTGCGTTGTCCCCAAGCACGCAACCGGAGCCCGCGGGCGCAGGCACGGGGAAACGTCCGATTTTACCTGCCTCGCTTTAGCTTGCGAGTCGCCCGGGGGGGAATCTCACCCCCCGCCAGCGTGGTGCAGGGATCAGGGGTATGGGCGCACTGACCCCAATCCCGCCCTGGGGTCAGGCGACGCGGACGTAGCTCGGGTGTCCGAGATCCAGCATGCGGTTGAGCGCGTGGACGGCGACCGCCACCTCGGTCGCCCGGCGCTCGTCCGTGTGCGCGCGCAACTCGTCGCCGATGACCTGCTTCCATCTGGTCATGGCGGCTTCGACCCGGGCGCGCTTGTTGTAGCCAGACGCGTTCTGCCAGGC
>CAXTDP010000694.1:0-3457 GCA_964242295.1 uncultured Acetobacteraceae bacterium
GTCGCGCAGGAACTCGACGACGCCGCGATACGAGCCGCGGCAGATCAGCGTCAGCGCAACGATGACCTGGCGCAGCCAGGCCTTGGTCACCACCACCTCGAACAGCACCGTGCTGTCCGGCACGGCAGGGGAGAAGGTGTTGTCGAGTGCCTCACGAGCCTTGTGCGTTTGCCGGTAGATGAACTTGCGGCTGACACCGTGCCGGGCCGCCAGGTCGCTGACCGTCTCCGATCGCGCCAAGGCCTGAAGGGCCAGGTTCTTACGGTCACTCCCGGGCAGCCTTGCCGCCGCGCTACCACACTGGTCCATACTCGCCCCACAGCTGAAAGCGCGAGGGTGCGATCATCCGCCGCGGCAGCGTCAACCCGCCTTCACGTGTGACCCGGTTCTGAACCACGCCCCGCACCGGCACCAGGGCCAGCCTTTCGCCCCCGTCCAGCCCGTCAGCCAAGGGGACATGCTGGCGCGGGTTGGTCTCGTCCACCCCGGCCAGGTCGGTCTCCAGCCACAGGTCCACCAGCTCGGCGACGCCCGCGCCCCGCTCCCCCTGTGTCACGAGGGCGGCGGCGTCCTTCAGCCGGGGCAGGGCGTTCGCCACCGCGACCGGCATCCCGCAAAGGTCCAGGAAAGCGAAATCGTTCTCGGCATCGCCCACTGCGACGACGTTGCGGGGCGAGATGTCGAGCTCCTGGAGTGCGGCGCGCAGCCCGCTTTCCTTGTTGACGCCGGCCGGCAGCACCATCACGGCGCCCTTGTTGAAGATGATCTGCAGCTCCAGCCCCATGTCGCGTATGGTGGCCAGCACCTTGCCCTCGTTCGGCTCCCAGCTTGCGACGATCACCCGCCCCACCGACAAGGGCGACACCCCGGCATCCCGCAGCCGCTCCGCGAACTCCGGCGGGGGAGGGGCAGCCAGCGTCCGCTCCTGCTTGGTCGCGGGCCAGTAAAGCAGCGCGCCGTTCTCAGCCACGACCAGGTCGAAAAGGTCCAGGCGGGGCATGCAGCGGATCAGGTCGTCCAGTTCCCGTCCCGTGACCAGGATCAGCTTGCGGCTGGCCCCGCGCAGGCGTTCCAAGGCTGCCAGCGTGGGTGGGTCCACCCCGCCGTTACGGGCGATGGTACCATCGTAGTCGGTGGCCAGGGCAACATAATGCATGGCGCGAGTTAACAGCGGTAGCCGCGAAGCGCCCGCGACACTTCTGTTGCATCTCGCCCGGAATTGCCGGCGGCTGCTGCCCGGCGGCGCTTGATCCGGAACGACGCATCCGCCGCCGGCTCGCGTCCACGATACCCGGGAGCGGGAGGCCTACATCGGCCGCGTCGTCCGATGCTTGGCGGCGCCGGGCTTAGTCATGGTGCTGATAAGATACGCGGCCCCAAACACGGCAACGCCGATCGCCACCGGGCGTAGGAACCGGAGCCGCCGGCGCGGTGGGGTGGGCTTCGGCGCTGGCGCAAGCCGGCCCGCCACGTCGTCCTTCACCCCGCGCAGGCGGCCGAGCAGCATCGTACCCAGCTCCAGCAGCGCCGGGGCGTTGTCCAACGCCTGCTGCAGCAGGGCGGGCCTTTTGACCTCGCCGGTGGAGGGCACGGCGTCGGCCACCTTGGACGACAAGCCTGCCATCTGCTGCCGCAGCTTCTCGATGCCGGGCGGAAGCGCGTCTGCGATGCTGGAGCCAAGTGCCATCATGATCCTCGGGGCGTGCGGGGTTGATGCGGGGGCAACGCCCGGCAACGCGCAAGGCTGCATGGCGCCGTGGACAGGGCCGCCGTTTTCGCCGTTGATAGCCAGCCCACCAGGAACAAACAGCAATGCCGCCCGTTGCGCTGGCCAGGCCGGATGCCCGCCGGCGCCGGACGTGAGGACCGCATCGCACATGGCGCCGGACGATACCCACGATCAGCCTGCCGGCAGCCGCACAGCCCCGTTTCCGGCAACCGATGTCCTGGCGCCCGTGGCGGAGGTCGCGCAAATGCTGATCGGTGCCACCCTGCTGGTGGACGGCATCGGCGGCTTGATCGTCGAAACCGAGGCCTATGACCGGTACGACCCGGCGTCGCACACCTATCGCGGCCCCACGCCCCGCAACGCCGCCATGTTCGGCCCGCCGGGCCACGCCTACGTTTACCGCTCCTATGGGATGCACTGGTGCCTGAACCTGGTCTGCGGGCCAGAACCAGGCGCCGCCGTGCTGGTCCGCGCCCTGCAGCCGTTGCACGGCCTGGCCACCATGCAGGCCCGCCGCGGCGACATCGCGGAGCGCCTGGCCTGCGCCGGCCCCGGCCGGTTGTGCCAGGCGCTGGGCGTCACAGCCGCGCTGGACGGGCTGCCGCTGGACCAGCCGCCATTCCGCCTGCTGCCGCGGACGGCACCCTGCGCCGTTGTCGCCGGTCCGCGCATCGGCATCACCCAGGCGAGGGACACGCCCTGGCGGTTCGGATTGAAGGGGTCGCGCTACCTGAGCCGGCCGTTCCCCGGCGGACGGTAAGAGGCTTCTACGCCGTCCCCGGCGCCAGGGTGGTGCTCACCTCCGCCAGCCGCCGCGCCGCGGCCACCACCTTCTCCAGCTCCCGGGCATGACCAGGTCCATCCCCGGCGGCAGCGGCAATCTCATGCACCAGCCGCTGGAACTCCGCCATGATCTCTGCCGGCATGTGCGCCCGGCCGAAGTTCACCTCCGACAACCGGGCTGGCAACCCCTTGGTGATGTCGTGCTGGTTGGCGAAGTAGTGGATGATTCGCCCGTGCCCGTCCCGCACCGGCGAGATGAACAGCAGGTTCCAGAACGCAGCGCCATCCTTGCGGTGGTTCACGATCCACTCGACGCAGCCGTCGCCGGCGGCGATGACCCGGCCCAGCTTGCGCGCCGTTGCCAAGTCCGTTCCCGGGCCTTGCAGCATCCGGCAGTTGCGCCCGACGATCTCGGCAGCCGGGTAGCCGGTTATGGCCTCGAACGCCGGGTTCACGGCAATGATGGGATGGTCCGGCAGATGCGGGTCGGACAGCACCATGGGCTCCGTGCTGTGCGCGATGGCGGTCAGCAGGGCCTCGGTGATGCTGCGGCCGGGTGGGTGTTGGTCGGGCATGGCGGCACAATCCTGGTTACCCGTATCCTGTACCGGCAACGTAATCCTCGCAATGTCGGCCCATCCCCGCTACATGCCGGGCCAAGCCCTAATCGAACGGCATATCCCGAAAATGCTCCAAATAGATGAACTCGTCTTCAACGCATGGGGACGGCGCTTCTTCGACCGCGCCAGCGTACTCCTGCCGCCCACCGCCAAGGTCGGCCTGGTCGGGCGCAACGGCGTCGGCAAATCCACCCTGTTCAAGCTGATCCTGGGCGAGCTGCAGCCGGACGGCGGCGAGATCGGGCTGCCCCGCCGCGCCCGCGTCGCCGCCGTCAGCCAGGAGCACCCGGCGACGCCGGTCAGCCTGCTCGACACCATCCTCGCC
>CAXTDP010000695.1:0-3457 GCA_964242295.1 uncultured Acetobacteraceae bacterium
TGGCCAGCCCCGCCTTGGACAGCAGCGCCGGGAGGTCCTCGCTCAGCTTGGTGGGCAGCTTGGTGGGTTGCACTGTCATTGCGCGCCCTAGTTGATCATCGTGATGCCGCCCTTGAGGGTAAGCATTGCGTCGCCGCCCACGTCGGTCATCATGCCCTTGACGGAGGTTTTGATCTCGCCCTCGACCGTCACCATCATCCCCTTGATCTCGATGCCCTGCTGGCTGATGGTGATGCTGTTCCCGCCGACCTTGAGGGTGATGGAGGTCATCGCCTCCATCGTGACGGCGCCGGTGCCGACCTTTACCGCCAGGTCGCCCGAGTTGACCGTCAGGCTGTCGCCGCCCGCGTTCACCGTCGTGGTGCGGCCGTTCTTGACCGTGTTGTCCTGGCTGTCGCCGACCTCGGTCGTTTCCTTCTGCTTCACCGTGTGGGTGCGGTCGTTCTTGACCGTCAGCGACTGGTCGTGGTCCACCGTCACCGACTGGTCGTGCTCGACCTCGACCGTCATGTCCCGCTCGGCGTGCAGGAACACCAGCTCGGACCCTTTCTTGTCGTCGAAGCTCAGCTCGGAGAACGTGCCTGTGCCGCCACCCTTGGTGGACCGGGTCCGCAGGCCGCTTTTCGTCTGCTCGTCGGGAATGGGGAACACCGGCATCATCTCGCCGTTATACAGGCCGCCCAGCACGACCGGCCGGTCCGGGTCGCCGTCCATGAAGCCGACCGCGACCTCCGTGCCCACCCGCGGCAGGTGCTGCCAGCCCCAGGTGTTGCCGGCCCAGGGCTGCATCACCCGCGCCCAGACTGCCTGGTCCGCGCTGGTCTCCTCGCGGTGGTCGAAGAACATCTGCACCTTCACCCGGCCGAGCGGGTCGGCGTGGATTTCGTCCCCGGAGTCCCCGAGCACGAGGCCGGCGTAGATCCCTGCCATGACGGGCCGGGGCGTCGCCAGCGGCTGCCGCCAGGTGGTGCCGGCGGGAAAGGCGGTGATCTCGTTGCGATACTCCGCCGTGCCGGACCCGGCCACCCAACTGTCGTCCCGCCCGTGATGGGAGATGCGGCGGACGACGTGCTCCACCGCCGTGGCGCCGCTGAACGGGTCGCGCGCCAGCAGGAAGCGGCTGCCTGCGCTGAACAGGATGTTCTCACCGGCGGTGTCCCGCAGGGAGGAGGCCGCCTCTGCCGCCTCCATCATGAGGCGGGCGCGACTGGTCACGTCGGCGGCCTGCAGGTGCAGCGCCGGCCAGTGGAACACCTCGCGCAGCACGGCGCCCGTGGTCCCCAGCGTGGTGGCCTGCTGGCCCGCAGGCTTGGTGGACGGGTTGACGGGGTCGTAATCCATCAGGTGGACCTTGCCATGCGCCGTCGCGTCCGCCTGCCGCCATTGCGTCAGCACGTCCACTCCGCCGCCCTCGTGCACCACGTGGAGGGACGGCTTGGGGCTGTCTGGGAAGCCCTGGTTCTGGTCGGTGACGACCATCGTGTGATCGCTCGCGGAATGCACGAAATGGAAGTGGTAGCCCTCGTGCTCCAGCAGGCGGCACAGGAAGGACAGGTCGGATTCGTTATACTGCGTGACGTATTCGCGTGGAGGCTTGTCGCCGTAGATCTTGGGCTGCAGATCCTGGCTTACTTCCCCGCACAGGCCGGTCAGGATGTCGAGCACCGCGCGGCCCTGGAAGATGCGGCAGTCCGCGGTCTGTCCCAGGAACCACAGGCGCGGCACGATCTCCAGGGTATAGGACCACTGGCCCCGCACCGGCACGCCGGACCCGGCGAAGGATCGCACGATGCCATGGAACCAGCGGTTCCCCGCATGCTGCCGATGCACGGTCAGGCAGGCCGGCTTGTATAGGATGCTGTCGCGGTTGATCGCCCGTTCGGTGGACACTGCCTCGACCCGGACGCTGAACGGCTGGCTGAGCGCCTCCTCCGCCTGGAACGCGACCGGGCGCAGCGTGCCGTCCGCAAGCGCCGTCGTCAGCGACAGGAGCTTCACGCCCTCGGGGGCACCTCCTGTTGCTGCCATCAACGATCCTTGCCCCATGCCGGCCGGCGCGAAAACCACGCCTGCGTAACATTACCCCTAGGCGCGGGTGGGCGTCCATGTCTGTGACGAAACGCACAGCGTTCGTGACGAAACGTATGGCGTTCCCACGCTGGCATCATCCCAAGGCGGCACCATCCCAGGGCGGCGCGGACCGCTGCCGCGCGTGCTCCGTGCGCGTCTCCGCCAATGCGGCTTGGGCGGCTTGCTGATGCGGGCGGCGCAGCCCCGCCACCTACGCGCTGCGACCGGCCGGACCGCAGCGCCATGGCATCCAGCGCGTCGGGCGCGTCCTGGGAACGCTTTCCGCTGCCGTCCAGGGCAGCGGGGCGAACCGGCGCAGCGCCGGGCGGCATGCCGGACAGCGCGTCCCCCCGGTTCCCGCCCCAGGCGGTGGGTCACCGGTCGAACTGATCGAACCCGTAATTGTGGATCACGTATTTCAGGGTGTCGCCATACTGCGGGTCGGTGGCGTAAACGCCGGTCAACGCGTCGGCGAAGGCGTCGGGGTCGTTCGCGTGCTGCATCGCGGGCTTGTAAACGCCTGCGGTGGCCAGAAGGCGCCCGTGCTGGTCGAACGCTTCGGCCAGGGAGGCGAACTGGCGGAACTTGGCGGACACGGTCACGCTTTGCCCGCCCAGCACCTCGCGCGTCATGCTCTGCACCGCCAACTGGTCCCCCACCGCCTTGATGCCGAACGGGTTGTTGCTGCCCGGCGGCATGGCGACGCCCCAGGCGCTTTCCACAGCCCACTGCGCGACCGTCACCGACGCCGGCACGCCCCACTGCTTGAACGACGCCCGCGCCGCCTCCACCACGTCCGGGGGCACACGGCCGAAGTGGCCGGTGGGCGCCCGCCGCACCGGATCGGCCAAGGGGCGCGACGCCAGGGCGTAGTAGGTAGCACTACCCGGCTCCACCCGACCAGTCGGCGGCACCATGCCCATCACCACCGCCTGGTAGGCTTCGATGGCCAGCGTGGTGCCGACATCGGCGATGCCGGTGGCCGGCACCGGCGAGTGCGGCTGCGGCAGCCGGTCGTTCAGCAGCGACTGGATGATGAACACGTCCACCGGGAGGTTGTCCCCGTCGCGTCCGACCGGGCGGACGATGGGCGGCGCGACGCGGCCGGCCTCGTCGGTGCTCAGGACGCTTGGGGACGGGATCGGGGGCAGCATGGCTCGCCGTTGACCGGTGGGGGAACACTACCGCGCCGCGGCGGAATGCGATACCGCTTTCGTATTGAAACCGGCACGAAGGAGCCAGGGAATGGGTGCCGGCACGCGGTCCCTGCAGGTGGGCGCGGCATTGGGGCTATTGGGCGCCGGGCTGCTGGCGGCGGTGGCCTGGTGGCTCGGGCCGCTGCTGCCGGGGCTGGAGCCTGCCTGGACCCGCCTGGCCCTTGCCGCGC
>CAXTDP010000696.1:0-3456 GCA_964242295.1 uncultured Acetobacteraceae bacterium
AGCGCCGCGGCGCACGCCACCCCAAGCCCGCGCCCGGCGCCCGTCACCAGCGCCCGCCGCCCGTCCAGCCGGGAGGACGGGGTCCGCGGCAGCTTCACAGCGCCGGCTGCGCATACTCGATGTTGCGCCCGCCATAGCGCCGCACCCGCACGTTGGCCTGCTCGGCATGACCGGCGAAGCCCTCCAGCATGCACAGGCGCGAGCAGTATTCGCCCACCAGCGCGCTGGCGGCGTCGGTGGTGACGCGCTGGTAGGAGCAGGTCTTGATGAACTTCCCCACCCACAGCCCGCCGGTATAGCGCGCAGCCAGCTTGGTCGGCAGGGTGTGGTTGGTGCCGATCACCTTATCGCCATAGGCCACGTTGGTGCGCGGCCCCAGGAACAGCGCGCCATAGTTCCGCATATTGGCCAGGAAATAGTCGGGGTCCCTGGTCATCACCTGCACATGCTCGGAGGCGATGCGGTCGGCCTCGCGCACCATCTCCGCGTCGTCGTCGCAGACAATCACCTCGCCATGCGTTTCCCAAGCCTGCCGGGCGGTCTCGGCGGTGGGCAGGATGGCCAGCAGCCGCTCCACCTCGGCCATCGTCGCCCGCGCCAGCCGCTCGGAGGTGGTCAGCAGCACCGCCGGCGAGGTTGGGCCGTGCTCGGCCTGGCCCAGCAGGTCGGTCGCGCAGATCTCGGCGTCCACGCTGTCATCGGCGATCACCAGGGTCTCGGTCGGCCCGGCCAGCAGGTCTATGCCGACCCGGCCGAACAACTGCCGCTTGGCCTCCGCGACGTAGGCGTTGCCAGGCCCCACGATCATGTCCACCGGCGCGATGGACCCGGTGCCCAGCGCCATCGCCGCGACCGCCTGCACGCCGCCGAGCACGTAGATCTCGTCAGCGCCGCCCAGGTGCATCGCGGCGACGATGGCCGGGTGTGGCCCGCCCTGATACGGCGGCGCGCAGGCGATCACCCGTTTGCAGCCCGCCACCCGCGCCGTCACCACCGACATGTGGGCAGAGGCCACCATCGGGTAGCGCCCGCCGGGCACGTAGCAGCCGACGCTGGAAACGGGGATGTTGCGGTGCCCCAGCACGACGCCGGGCATGGTCTCGACCTCCAGGTCCAAAAGGCACGCCTTCTGCGCCTCGGCGAAGCGGCGCACCTGGGCCTGGGCGAATCGTATGTCGTCCAGGTCGCGCTGCGGCACGCGGGCCATCGCCGCCTCGATCTCCTCGGGGGTCAGGCGGAACTGCGCCGGCTCCCACTTGTCGAACTGCGCCGACAGGCGGCGCACGGCCGCGTCGCCCTCTCCCTCCACCTGGGCCAAGATGCCCTCGACGGTATGGCGGACGTTGTCATCGGCGGAGCGTAGCGCGCCGGCGTCGGCGCCATGCTTGAGCGTGCGGGCCATGCGGTTGGCTCCTACTTGATGGCGATGGGGTTGATCGGCGACCCGGTGCCGCCGGTGATGTTCAGCGGCGGCCCGGTGAAGAAGAACTCATACACGCGGTCCCCCGCGCAGTCTGCCGCCAGCTCGGACACGTCGAACATCTCGCCCATCGTTAGGCCCATGGCGGGGATCACCACCCAGTGCCAGGGCTGCTTGGCCTCGCCGGTCTCGTTCGGCCGGACCTCGACGCCCCAGGTGTCCGAGCAGATGGCGGCGATCTGCTTCTCCTGGCACCAGTAGCAGTTCTCGAACCGCACGCCTGGCGCGTCGCCACCGGCATAGCCGCCCCAGGCGCCCTCCGCCCGGCACCGCTCCATCTGTCCCGTGCGTATGATGACGAAGTCGCCCCGGCCGATCGCGACGCCCTGGGCGGCGGCGGTGTCGTCCAGTTCCTGGTTGCTGATGCCATAGCCGTCGGGGAGCCAGTCCACGCCGCGGTGCCGGGCCACGTCCAGCAGCACGCCGCGTCCGACCATCCGGGCGCGGGCGTGCTCGATCCCCAGCTCATGGACGCCGCCGCTGTCCACGCGGTGGGCGGGATGGCCGTTATACATCTTGTCGTCGAGGAAGATGTGGCCAAGGCTGTCCCAGTGGGTCGCCGCCTGGACCGGCATGTTCAACGCGTCGTCGGAGTAGCGCAGGGTTTGCCCGGGACCGTTGGCGTCGAACCGGCCGGACACCGCGTCGGTGCCGGTGGCGAGCATGGTGTGGATCGGGTTCCAGCGCCCGCCGAACAGGCCATTCTGCGGACCCGACCCATTGAGCGGGATGCCCATCGCGAACACCGTCCCGCGGCGGATCAGCCCGGCGGCGGCGATGATGTCGGCGGGTTGTATGTGGTTCAGGGTGCCGATCTGGTCGTCCTTGCCCCACCGGCCCCAGTTGCTCAGCGCCTCGGCGGCGGCGTAGATGGCCGGCCGGCCTTCGGTGATGTCCATGCGTCTGCGTTCCCATCCCTGCGCCGGCGGGTGCGGCGGTGTTGGGCGCATGGTAGGTTAGCCCGGAAGGCCGTCAAGCGGCGGCGCCCCGGCACGGCGCCGCGGCATCGTGCGGATAGGGGCAGCAAGGCCCCAGTGACCCGGCCCGCTGCATCGCTGGCGTTTCCCCTCCAGCCCGGAGCTGCCTGCCCGCCGCGCCTGGCGCGTCGAAGCGCCTTGCATGCCGCAAAGAGCTTAATGTGGACGACCTTGCCGGCGTCGAACGCCAAGCAGGCCCAGACCAAGCGCTGGGGGGTCAGGCATCGCGCCCATGAACCGACTCGAACGGCGAAGCGCCTGCGACAGGGCATTTTGCAATCCGCAGAACGGGTCAGGAAAAACCGCCGTGAGAAGCCCTTCATACCGTGATGCACAGTATAAACCTGGCCAGTTGGAAAAAATCTTTACAAACCTTGTTTTGGAATAACTTAATATAACACGAGAGCAGTCTTGCCAGGGCAGTCGCGCCTTCTTAACAACGACATATTGTATATCCCGGAATTGCCTTCTTGATTGTTAATTCCATTAGGCTACACTCGTTACGGCGCCGCTAGTTTAGGTATCTGACCCGGGGCGTTCGGAATGAAGCATTTCACCTTTCAACCTGGTGTCGCCCTTTGCCGCTGTTCCACCCTCGCCATCCCAGACGTAAAGCGCCGGTCCCGCAATATCGCCGTCCTGGTCCTGCAGCGGTGCGACAGGGCACGGCTGCAAATGGGCGGGGACGCAGCGGCAGGCATCCCGCACCGGGACGCGGAGTGATCCCCATGCCGCCGCCCCTCCCCCGGTCTGTTCTTTCCCGCTCCGTGCTGCCTTCCCGCAACGCCCGGCTCGCCTCAACGGCAGCGGTCTGCGCGGCCATTGCGATGCTCGGCGCCAGCGTCCGCATCACGTATGCCAACCTGGCTGAGATCGAGGCGAGCGACGCCTTCGGCGGCCAGGTGCGCCGGGCGCAGCTCGCGACGGAAACGCTGCTGTCCCAGCTCAAGGACGCCGAGACCGGCCAGCGCGGCTTCCTGTTGACGGGAAACCCGGCCT
>CAXTDP010000697.1:0-3454 GCA_964242295.1 uncultured Acetobacteraceae bacterium
TCTCGTGGACCTCCTCTCGACGTAACAATCGAGAGCAGGTGCTTGGGTGTTACGATCTCGCCGGGATTTACGAAAGGCGGGCCGAGGTCTTCGCCGAACGCGAGCGCACCTTCGATCCCAAGATGGCGACACACTTGTTGGCGACCCGGCGCCAGGAAGCGACCGAGTTGCTGGACCGTCTCGAACGCCATCTCGCCGACCACCGCAGTGTGATGGTCCCGCCAGATTATGGCGCCGCCGACGTCGTATGGACGGTGTTTCTCGCCCGCATGGAGTTCGTCGGCATGGAAGGGGAGATCGTCCGCCGGCCGGCCCTCGACCGTTACTGGCGCGCGATGACAGCACGCCCCAGCTTCGCCGCGGCCGATATCTGGACGAGGCTGCACCTCGGGCGCCTCATCCGTGGCATCATCCACGGCTGAGCGCCAAGAAGTCCATGTCCGCTACGGGCTGGCCGATGATGGCGAGCTAGCGTCCCGGGCGAACGCAAAACCGCTGACGACAGGCTGAGCACGCCATGTCCGGTTTCTACCAAACTCAGCGTGAGGTGCGCCATATAGCGCTGGAAGAACCCCGCCATTTACCGCCGAAGGTCACACCGTCTTCCCGTCCGGCAATCATCTTGTCCATTTTCCCGTGCGAGCGCCAGGGTTGACGGACACATTCCGGGTGGCCGTCCAACGTTGGGACACTGGTGGCGAATTCTCCGGCTAGGCGGCGAGGGCGGCGAAGCGCGACGTCCGGGTTGGCGCGATGGGCCGGCCGCCGAACCAGGCTGCGATGCGGTCGAGGTTGATGGCTGCCGCAATGGCTGCGTGCTGTAGGCGGGTCTTGGCCAAGCCGCGGTAGCGCGTTCGGCGCAAGCCGAAGGCGCGCACGGCTTGCGAGAGGGTGTTCTCTATCCCTTGGCGCTGCGCGTAGAGCCGCCTGCCCTCTGCTGTGCCCTCCCGCGCCCTGGCTGCAGCCAGGACGTCGTGTTCCTGCCGCGGCAGGACCGCAACCACCCGGCCCTGGTTGGGCGTTTTGGTCCGCGTGCAGCGGCTGCGGGACGCGCATCCCCTGCAATCGGCAGCCTTGAACTGGGCGCGGACCATCGCGCGCTGGCCTGGGCGCTTCACATCCTTATACCAGCCGGCGCTATCCTTGCCCTCGGGGCAGCGCACCTTCTGCTGGTCCCAATCCACCGTGAAGTCGGCCGCGCTGAACGCTCCCTCGGTGTGGCTCTGCCAGCTAAGGTTCTGACGCGTGGGGCCGACCAGGTCTATGCCGTGCTGCTCTCGGGCGGTGATGAGGTGGTTGGCGCTGACGTAAGCCGAGTCCACCAGGTGCTCGGACGGCGCCAGGCCTTTGCCAGCCAGGGCCGCGTGGATCGGCGCCGTGCGGGGTGCCTCATGCACGTTGGCCGGCGTGGTGTCGGCGTGGACCACCAGGCGCGGCGCCCCTGGGTCGCAGGTTTCGGTGAAGTGGACCATGTAGCCAGTCCAGGTCGTGCTGGCTTTGGTCCGGAACCGGGCCTCGGTGTCGTAGGGTGACTCCACCCGGTCGCCGGGACCGCGGCCCCGCACCGGCCGCAGCCGGGCGCCGCCGTCCTGCCCGTCCTCAGTCCGCTCGAAGTGCAGCGCCCATACGCGGCGCAACGTCTCGATGACCGGCAGCGCCACAGCGTCCGAGGGCGCGTCCGACCTGGCCAGCGCGTCGAGGAGTTGGAAGCCGTCCGCGCCGACTTGGGCGACGTAGGCATCGCGCTTGGGGCCGACCTCAGGCATCCGCCTCTCCTCGACCCGCTTGTCGTAGCGCTCGTGCCATTCGGGCGGCGCAAGCGCGCGCAGCCAATCCGGCGCGAGGATGGCGATGTCGTTCAGCGCCGCGCGCAGCGTCTCGGCCACGAGTTCCAGGCGGTTCAAACTGCGGATGGCGGCGAGCACGTGCGTACTGTCGGTACGCTGCCGCCCGCGCGCCTTGAGCAGCCCGTCCTCGCGCGCCGCGTCCAGCACCCGCGCGAGCAGCCGGTCCACAGCTGCGTTGCCCAGCAGTCTGCCGCGGAACTCGCACAACACGCTGCGGTCAAAGCCCGGGTCGGCCAGGTCGAGCGCGAGCAGATACTTCCAGTCGATCCGGGCCCGGACGGTCTGCCGCCTGCCGGTCGCTCAGCCCCTCGCGGAACTGCATGAGCGTGACCAGCGCAAGCCGCCACGGTGTATAGGCCGGCTGGCCGCGCTTGGGGTAGAGGTCGGCAAAGTCGGCATCCGTAAAAAAGGTGCCAAGCCGATCGCGTAGGATCAGGTAGGGATTTCGGGTCCGGAACGCGGCGCGGGCGACCCGGGCGGCGTCGTCGGGGACGGGCGGGACCGGCTGCGGGAGGCGAAGCGACATGGCTACACTCCAGGCTGAAAACCGCTAAACGCCGCTAGCCCCACCAGGCTCCCGAATTCGCCACCAGTGTCCGTTGGTTTGGCGGACAGACAGTCTGCCCAGAAATCGACGCTAGTCATCCCTTGCTTGGAGCCGCGTTTCCCCAAAGCTACCGTTCAGGCGGTGGCCGTTGAGAGTTCCAGGCTGAGTTCTGCTTTGCGCCCCATGCACCAACCCGATCCGCGGGAGGGTATCTGGGGTGAGGTCGGTTGCTCCATAAGTGTCGGTGAGGACTTCAGCGGGTCCCGGTAAAGCTGCCAGCAGCGCAACCGCCTCAGGCAGTTCCGCCGCATCGCCACTCGCTACGAAAAACGTGGCATCAACCATCTGACCATGGTCACGCTTGGTATGATCCTGCTATGGCTGTAACCGTCGTATGCAGACACGCCCTAGCCGCTCAACCCAGCACTAACCCGAGCTTTCCGGTAAATGCGGTCGTGCCCTCAATCAGGAAATGCTTTCCGAATGTTTTCCGCTTCGGTGTGATAGCAATATGTTCGCCGCATCAGTCTTCTGTTGCTGGTCCCGTCGTCTTGACGGTGATTGCATTGTGGCTTCGCATTTCCTTCAGCAAGGCCACAATCGCGTCGGTAAGACCGCCGGCGAGAGCAGGCGCCTCCGCCGCACCAGTCTGAATAGCGCGCTCAAAGCGACGCGCGAGGTCGGCCGGGCGCTCGAAGCCGAACATCCCAGCACTGCCTGCAAAGGTATGTACCGCCTCAGCCAGGCTTTCCCCGGAGTGCGTGAGAGCATCCGGTGTGCGCAACTGATCGATCAGGGTCTGGCTGCGCTCAGCGATGGCCTGGAGGTAGGACGCGACTGCCTCCGACGACAAGAAAGCTGCGGTGCGCTCGAAAGCGGCCGCGTTGATCACTGGCAGCTCCGAGCCGATCGCAGGATTAACGGTGGACGCAGATGCGGGAGCAGCCTTATCACCAATCACTGTGTTGGCGAGCGCTGCATTGGCCCGACCGCGTGCGCCTGCCGTAGCGACGGCATACGTGAGCGCGTCAGGTGTAAATGGTTTGGCAAGATGGCTGTC
>CAXTDP010000698.1:0-3453 GCA_964242295.1 uncultured Acetobacteraceae bacterium
ATGCGCGAGGAAAGCGGGCTGGAGGTCAGCGTCCGCAAGCTGGCGGCGGTCTGGGACCGGACCCGGCAGGGGCACTCCTCGGGCGTGTTCTCCTGCTGCAAGTTCTTCTTCATCTGCGACATCACCGGCGGGACCGCGGCAACCGGGCCGGAAACGTCGGAGGTCGGCTGGTTTGCCGGGCATGAGTTGCCGGAGGATCTGTCCCTCGGCCGCGTGCTGCCGGGCCAGCTCCGGCGCATGTTCCTGCATGCTCGCGACCCCAGCCTGCCGACCGAGTTCGACTGACCGGCATACGCCGGTCCGACAGCCGGCGCGCTTGTCCCGCCGGCGCCACCCGTCCATATGCCAGGCATGAGCGACCGTACTATCACCGTGAACGGCACGGCGCGGCGTGTTGACGCCGGCCAGACCGTCGCCGTCCTGCTGGTCGCGCTGGGCCTCGACCGCCGCAAGGTTGCGGTGGAGCGGAACGAGGCCATCGTGCCGCGCTCCCATTACGACACGACCGAGCTGGCGCCGGGCGACCAGCTCGAGATCGTCCACTTCATCGGAGGAGGCTAGTTCATGGACGGATACCAAGCCGCGGACACCTGGACCGTTGCCGGCCGCAGCTTCCGCTCGCGCCTGGTGGTCGGCACCGGCAAGTATAAAAGCCTGGAGGAGACCGCCGCCGCCATCGAGGCGTCAGGCGCGGAGATGGTGACGGTCGCGGTGCGCCGGGTGAACCTGTCCGACACGGGCGCGCCGATGCTGCAGGACCACGTGGACCCCAAGCGCTACACCTACCTGCCCAACACCGCCGGCTGCCACACTGCGAACGACGCGGTGCGCACCCTGCGCCTGGCGCGTGAGGCCGGGGGCTGGAACCTGGTCAAGCTGGAGGTGCTCGGCCCGCCGCCGCACCTGTATCCCGACATGCGCGCGACGCACGAGGCGCTGGACGTGCTGGTGGCGGACGGCTTCGACGTGATGGTGTACTGCGCCGACGACCCGGTTGCCGCCAAGCGGCTGGAGGAGGCCGGGGCGGTCGCCATCATGCCGCTTGGCGCGCCAATCGGGTCCGGCCTCGGCATCCAGAACCCGGCCATGCTGTCCATGCTGATCGAGCAGGCCCATGTGCCGGTGCTGGTGGACGCCGGCGTCGGCACCGCATCCGACGCCGCCATCGGCATGGAGCTGGGCTGCGACGCCGTGCTGCTGAACTCCGCCATCGCCCATGCGGCCGACCCGATGCTGATGGCCCGCGCCATGCGGGCGGCGGTGGAGGCCGGGCGCCTGTCCCGGCTGGCCGGACGCATGCCGCGGCGCATGGGCGCCGACCCGTCTAGCCCGCTGACGGGCCTGATCCGGTAATAGCCGGAAACCTGGCGTGAGACGTGAACGGCGCATCCTCGGGTGCGCCGTTTGCATTTGCGGTGGTCTTTCGTAACAATTTGGTTCGACTTGTCAATCCAAGTATTCACGGCGGCGTGATGGGGCAGTCAGGCCCAAATCCAAATAGAACGAATTGACAGTCAAACCTGGAATGACCTGGCTTCGATCTACATTGGATGTATGTTGAAGAGGAATATACCTGTATGTAGGCCGGGCGTGACTGGCAACGGTTAGGAATTTACGGGTTGATCTTGGAACCAAGTTTAGTGTTGATGCTGCCCGAGCAACGCAACGAGGTTCTGGATGATCAACTCCGCCACTCGATTCCTGCCGGGCGCCGCCGTTGGACTGGCCATGATGACGGTCGCCGCGCAGGCGCAGTTCATCAAGCTAGGCCAGCCCGGAGCGTGGAAAGAGTCCGGGCAGGCGAGTTGGTATGGCGAGTGGCACAACGGCCGCCGCACGGCCAGCGGCGAGATCTTCAACCAGAACGCCCTGACCGCCGCCCATCCCAGCCTGCCCCTGGGCAGCCGGGTGCGCGTCACGATGGCCGAAACCGGCAAGAGCGTGGTCGTCACCGTGACTGACCGCGGGCCGCACCATGGCCACCGAATCGTTGACCTGTCCCGCGGCGCCGCCGCCCGGGTTGGGCTGCTCGACCGCGGCACGGGGATGGTGACGCTCTCAAATGTCACGCCTGAGGAGCCGGTGGAGGTAGCGGAAGCGCCGGACGACAGCGCCGGGGTCAGTCCTCGGCCACGTGGTCGGCCACATACGCGCCGCGGCGGCCAAGCGGCAACGGCGGGCCTTCAGTAGAGTCCACGACCGTCTGTAGTTCCAGCTCGGCGTTCAGCTCGGCGCCGAGCAGCACGGCATACACCGTGACCCAGAACCACATCATGATGCCGACGACGGTCCCCAGCGGGCCATAGGTCGCGTCATAGGTGGCGAACTGCCCGACATAGATCGAGAACAGCGCCGATGCCGCCACCCAGAGCACGGTCGCGGCAATGGACCCCGGCGTGACCCAGTGCCAGCGCGGACGCTCGCGGCATGGCCCGTAGCGATATAGCAGGGACAGCCCGGTCAGGATCGCCAGCACCAGAAGCACAAAGCTGGCGAAGCGTATCAGCGTCTTCTGGTGCCAGGCGAACCCCAGCGCCGTCAGGATCGCGGGCAGCCCGACCAGCAGCGCCAGGCCGATCACCGCGCTCAGCATGCCAAGCAGGGTGATGGTGAACGACATTAGTTGGAATTGCAGGACGCTGCGCCGCTCCTTTTCCTCATAGGCGATGTTGAGCGCGCTGATGATGGATTTCACGCCGGTGGCGCTGCTCCAAAACGTGATGCCGGTGCTGAGCAGCAGCCTGAGGCCCAGCGATCCCGGCGGGCGGGACACCAAGGTGTGCACGCGCTCCGCGATCAGCGTGAAGGCTGATGGCGGCACCAGGCCGCGCAGCACCTCCAATTGCGGCTCGACCGTCACCGGGTCGAACAGCAAGCCGTAGATGCTGATGAACATCGACATGGCGGGGAACAGCGCCAGCGTGCCGTAGAAGGCGCAGCCGGCGGCGACAAGGCTGACGCGGTCGGTCAGCATTTCGATCAGGGTCCGGCGCAGCACGGCCTTCCAGCCCAACCAGGGGATGTCAGCCGGGCTTTCGGCATGGCGGCCCAGGGCGTGGGCGCCGGGTTCCAGGACCAGGCGCACCGATTCGGGGCCAGGGCCTGCGGCATCAAGGCGGGGGCTCGGCTCAATGGGGACCGGCTGCATGTCCGCCGCGGCCTGGACTTCGCCGATGTCCGGGTGGGTCCGTTCTGGGTCGGCCACGCTGTTTTCCTTAACTGGATCAACCATCTCGGACGGGAACGACCTCTGGCTGGCACGGGTTGCGCCCCACAGCGTTAGAGGAATGGCGGCCTTGTGTCACAAATTGAGCGGCGAGCCGGATTGCCACTTGCACAGGGGGGCGTGGGGTCCTATTTCGGCGCTCACGCAGCAACGCACGTGCCTCTGGCCCCTAGGGTTACGCAACGACGTCAAGCGTTCTGGCACACCTCTTTCGCTGGTTCGTTCGA
>CAXTDP010000699.1:0-3452 GCA_964242295.1 uncultured Acetobacteraceae bacterium
CTGCAGGTCAACATGCTCCAGCTTGACGCCGGCGGCCTGCAAGCGTCCGCGTCCGGCGCCGCGGGCCTCGATCCCGCCTTGCAGCCGTTGCTGAACCTGACCGCGCATGTGCAGGGCTACCAGACGGCACTGGACCGGCTGGCGCAGGCCGGGGTGATCCAGGCTTCCGCCGCCGTGGCCGCCAAGGCAGTGCTGGGCCTGCTGTCCAGCCGCGGCCCCGGCGCCCCGGCAACCCTGCCGATCCGCATCGCCGGCGGCGTCGTCTCGGTGGCGGGCTTCCCGCTGCTGCGCCTGCCGCCCATTGATTGGACGGCGGAACCGCGGCAGTGACACGGGATGGGAGCGCCGGGGCGATAGCCTGGCGCACGCGGGAGGTGCTACCATCTAGGTAGGACGGTATCCGCCCAGCCGAAGGGATAAGCAGATGTCCGGCTTCGACGCCTTCCACCTGGCGCGCGCCCAGTTCGCATTCACCGTCGCCTTCCACATTGTGTTCCCGGCCTTCTCGATCGGGCTGGCCAGCTACCTCGCCGTGCTGGAAGGCTTGTGGCTGAAGACCGGCAAGCAGCTCTACCTGGACACCTTCTCGTTCTGGCTGAAGATCTTCGCGGTCGGCTTCGCGATGGGCGTCGTGTCCGGCCTGGTCATGTCCTACCAGTTCGGCACCAACTGGAGCGCCTTCGCCGACCGCGCCGGCCCGGTCGTCGGGCCCATCATGGGCTACGAGGTCCTCACGGCGTTCTTCCTGGAGGCCGGGTTCCTCGGCGTCATGCTGTTCGGGCGGCAGCGCGTCGGCAAGCGGCTGCACTACTTCGCCACCTGCATGGTCGCGCTCGGCACCTTCATGTCGGCGTTCTGGATATTGTCGGTGAACTCCTGGATGCAGACGCCGGCCGGCTACACCATTGGCCCGGACGGGCGCTTCCTGCCGGAAAGCTGGCTGCGTATCATCTTCAACCCATCCTTCCCCGTGCGCTTCCCGCACATGGTGCTGGCCAGCTACCTGTCGGTCGCCTTCGTCGTCGGCGCCACCGGCGCATGGCACCTGCTGCGCGACCGCCGGGCCGGGCGGGCGCAGAACCCGCAGGCGCGCCTGATGTTCGGCATGGCGATGTGGATGGCCGCGGTCGTCGCCCCGGCGCAGATCGTGATGGGCGACCTGCACGGCTTGAACACCCTGGAGCACCAGCCCGCCAAGGTCGCCGCGATGGAGGGAGCCTGGGAACCGCGCCGCGGCGCGCCCCTGGTGCTGTTCGGCCTGCCGAACATGCGTACGGAAACCACGGACTACGAGATCAGCATCCCCTATCTGTCCTCGCTGATCCTGACCCATTCCCTGGATGGCGAAGTGCCCGGCCTGAAGCAGTTCCCCCGGGCGGACCGGCCCAACTCCGCCATCGTGTTCTGGTCGTTCCGGCTGATGGTGGGCCTGGGAACGCTGATGGCCGCCGTCGGCGCCGCCAGCCTGTGGCTGCGCTGGCGCCGCCGCCTGTTCGATGCGGCATGGCTGCAATGGCTGGTGGTCGCAATGGGTCCGGCCGGCTTCATCGCCCTGCTGTCCGGCTGGGTGACGACCGAGGTCGGGCGCCAGCCCTACACCGTCTATGGCATGATGCGTACCGCGGACAGCGTATCCCCCATCGGCCTGCCCGGCGTTGCCACCTCGCTGGCGCTGTTCGCCGTGGTTTACTTCTTCGTGTTCGGCGCCGGGGTCCTCATCCTGCTGCGCATGATGGGCACGACGCCGGTGCCGGTCGAAAGCGACCCGAACCCGCAGGCGCCGACCCGTACCGCCGGCATCACCCCAGGCCCGGCGCAGGCGCTGCATCCCGCCGGCCCCGCCGTGGCGGCGGAGTAGCGCCATGCTGGACGGGTTGGACCTCACCGTTATCTGGGCCGGGCTGATCGCCTTCGCCGTCGTGGCCTACGTGGTGCTGGACGGCTTCGACCTCGGCGTCGGCATCCTGTTCGCCGCCGAGCGCGGGGTCGAGGACCGCGACCTCATGGTCAACACCATCGCACCCGTATGGGACGGCAACGAGACCTGGCTCGTCCTCGGCGGCGGCGGGCTGTTCGCGGTGTTCCCGCTGGCCTACGCCACCATCATGCCGGCGCTGTATCCCACCATCATGGGGATGCTGCTGGCGCTGATCTTCCGCGGCGTCGCCTTCGAGTTCCGCTTCCGCGCCCATACCGCCCGCGGGCGGCGGCGCTGGGACCTGGCGTTCTTCGGCGGCTCGCTGATGGCGGCGCTCTGCCAGGGCCTCAGCCTGGGCGGGCTGCTGCAAGGCATCAAGGTGACGGGCCGCGCCTACTCCGGCGGCTGGTGGGACTGGCTGACCCCGTTCACCGTCCTGTGCGGCGTAGCGGTCGTGATCGGCTACGCCCTGCTCGGTGCGACCTGGCTGGTCTGGCGGACCGAGGGCGAGCTGCACGACCGCGCCCGCCGGCAGGCCCGTGGCCTGGGATTGGCGACGCTGGGGATGATCGCCGTCGTCAGCCTATGGACGCCGTTCCTGAACGGCACCTTCATGAGCCGCTGGTTCGGCTGGCCCGGCATCCTGCTGACCAGCCCGGTGCCGGTGCTCGTGGCGCTGCTGGCCCTGCGGTTCTGGCGCGGTCTGCAGCGCGGCGACCAGTTCGCGCCGTTCGCCTGCACGCTGGGCGTGTTCCTGCTGTGCTTCGCGGGCCTGGGCATCAGCATGTTCCCGCTGATGGTGCCGCCGTCCCTGACGATCTGGGACACCGCCGCGCCGCGGTCCAGCCAGTTGTTCCTGCTGGTGGGCGCGTCCGTGCTGATCCCGACCATCCTGGCTTACACCGCCTACGCCTACTGGGTGTTCCGCGGCAAGGTGCAGCATGGAACCGGCTACCACTGACCCCCGCTGGCCCGGGCCTGCGATGCGTCGCTGGCTCTGGTTCGTTGGGTTGTGGGCCGCGGGCGTGGTCAGCGTGATGTCGGTCGCGGCGGCGCTGCGATGGGTGCTGCTGGGACGCCTATAACCTCCCCCGATGCCAGCCGGCGTTGCGGCTGCCAGACCTGCATCCGCCGCGAAGCCGTCATCCCGCCGCGTCCGCCCGTTCGGGCCGGGCTTAGCCCGGGGCAGGTTGCAGCGGGGTCCAACACCCGGCAACCGGACCCCGCTGCAAGCCTTTGCCGGCAAAAGCTGGACCGGCTTGCGCGGCCTGTCACGCAGACGGCCCGCGGCCGCGCCGCGCCGCGCCAGCCCGCCTATGTTCTCATGCGCGCGCAAGCCGCCAAAGGTTTGCTCAGGTCTTGCTGCGGGCAGTCTTGGTCCGGCGGCTCGCTGACAAGGGAATGGCAGAGTTGGCTTTGCCCGGCGCGCTGACGGGATGCCCCGTCTCCAGGTCGGGCGCGGCATGGCCGGCCACCGCGTCCACGGCCCGGTGGATGGCGTCCTCGACGGCCGAGCCGCTGCCGTTCGTCGTAT
>CAXTDP010000700.1:0-3446 GCA_964242295.1 uncultured Acetobacteraceae bacterium
GGGCGAACTCGCGGTCGGTCAGCAGCACGCGGGCCTCGCCGTGCTGCAGGATGAAGGCGATGGTGGCGGCGTCCAGGCGGATGTTGAGGGCACACAGGACGGCGCCGGCCATGGGGACGCCAAAATGCGCCTCGACCATCGCGGGGGTGTTGGGCGCCATGACGGCGACGGTCTGACCGCGCTGGACGCCTTGCCGGGCCAGGGCGGAGGCGAGGCGGCGGGTGCGGGCATAGGTCTCGGCCCAGGTGGCGGTGTGGGAACCGTGGATGATGGCGGTGCGATTGGGGAACACGTCGGCGGTGCGCTTGATGAAGCTGAGCGGCGACAAGGGCACGTAATTGGCTGGGCCTTGCGGCAT
The DNA here is from genome assembly GCA_964242295.1 of uncultured Acetobacteraceae bacterium. Lineage (GTDB taxonomy): Bacteria > Pseudomonadota > Alphaproteobacteria > Acetobacterales > Acetobacteraceae > DASWOJ01. Next base: position 359 of record CAXTDP010000700.1, read on the forward strand.
GTTGAACACGTGACGGGTCCTCCGGAATGGGCGCTGTTCTGCCTGCTCCCTCTCCCTCCGGGAGAGGGCCGGGGTGAGGGGGTCGTCAGGCACGGCCCTAAACCATCTAGGACCGCGTCCAAACGGCGCCGGACGTTCCCCGCTCCGCAGCCAGGGCCCCCTCACTCCGCCCCTTCCCGGAGGAAGAGGGAGCAGGCAGAACAGCGCCTTTCCGCCAACCTATACTCTGTTCACGTGAGAACCCGAAAATCGGCCATCGAGTCGAGCCCGACACCAGCGGTGTTGAGGGCGTGCGAAATTTTCGGGTTCTCATGTGGACGGAGTATACATCAGAACCCGAACATATGGTCCAGCGAGAACGCCCCCGAGTAAGCTTCTCCGTCCTGCATCAGCCCGTGATACCCGAAAATCCGGCACGTGACGTCCCGGATCAGCACGTAGCCGCGCGGCCCCGCCTGCTCAAGCAACTCGTCGCCGAACACTAGATGCGGCCACACCATCGCCGAGCCGCGGCAGGCGATCCGCAACGGGCGCTCCGCCAGCGCCGCGCCATCGCTGCCGTGCAGGATCAGCGTCGTGTCCGATACCGGGCGCCAGTCCGCAGACGCCGCGTAGATCAGCGCGGCATAGCTGCGCCGGGCGCCATCGCCCAACTTCAGGAACAGCCGCGTGGACAGGCCTGGCGGCGGGCCGTTGTAGCTCTGCGGCTCGTCCCGGTAGGTCATCAGGGTGTTGTATATATGGGCGCCGAAGCTGCTCTCGGCGGCATGCGGCGCTTGCCGGTGCTCGTAGCGGAACAGGGCGTGCATCCAGCCGTCCGCCCCGCCGCCGTCACGGAAGTCGTAAACCAGGTCGGCATGGCCCTCCACGTCCGTCAGCTCGGCCAAGTCCAGCGCGACGCCGTGGTTGCGCGGCAGGTTGCCCAGGAAATGCTCGGCCACCTGCCGGCCCTCGATGTCGAACACGTCCAGACGGATCGGCAGGTCCGCCTGGTGCTCCGCCATTGGCGTTGGCAGGACCAGGGTGCGGAAGCGCCCGGGAGGCAGGATCGGGAACGGCAGCAGGTAGCCGCGACCCAGCAGGTTCGACAACGCGGGAATGCCGGGATCGGGGCGCAGGTCGGCGCGCTCCACGTTCAGGTGGGCGATGCGGCTGCGGCCGGCGCGCGTGACCTCGTAGCGCGGGCGGACGACGTGGCGGCCCGCGCGCAGCTCGATCTGTGCGGGCCACTGCAGGTGGGGCAGCAGGTCGGACACGTCCAGGGCCAGGCTGGCATAGGGCGGGACCTCCTGCTGTAGGGGGGCCGGGTCCTCGGCGCCCATGCGGTCTAGGGTGACGGCGCCCGGGGGGATCGGGGCGGCATGGCTGTTTTGCAGCCACAGCACTACGCGCTCATCGGGACCGGGGGCAGGCAGGCCGGCGTAGCGATCGCTGGGCCAGGCGTTGGCGTCATGGGTGCAGGACAGGCTGGCCTGGCCGCCGGACCCGTAGGTGTCCAGGGCATACTTTACCACGTCGTGCCCGGCGACGCCGATGGCATGAATGAACAGTTGCCCGGCGAATTCTGACAGGCCGAAGCGGGCGCGAACCTCCCGGCTGTCTATGGCGATGCCGCCGGCACCAGGCGGCACGGGCTCCTCCCACTCCGCCAGCACGGCGCCGTCGCCGTCGAACAGGCGCAGCCAGAGGCGGACGGACTTCGCGCCGTAGCCGGCCCAGTAATTGGCCGTCACCAGGCGGGTATGCAGGCCGTCCCCGTTCCTATCACCCAAGTCGCGGAAGAAGGCGTAGTTGGTGGCGAAGTTCACCCGGTCCAGGTAGCGGCGGGGATTGCTGAGCATCGCCTCCGGCAAGCATACCTCGTCCAACGTCAGCACCGTCATGCCCGGCGGAACCAAGTGCGCGATGCGCGCCTGCACCCGGCCGGCGTCGAAGACGGCAATCAGCAGGGTTGCCGCCTGCGACCGCGGCAGGTCCACCAGCGGCCGGGCCGGCATCCCGGCGCGCGGCTGGCCGAGGTGGGCCACGTCGTGCACATACGACTCGTCTGCCGCGGGCATGGAGGGATGCAGCGCGAGCAACGCATCGCACACTCCATCCGGGTCATAGACCGCCAGCGTCCCTGCCGCGCGCAGCCGGGCGGCGAGCCGCGCCACGGCCTCTGCCGCTATGGGGTGGGCGAATGCCTTGTAGAGCACGTTGCCGCCGGCCCGTGCGTCGAAGGTCTGGATGTCGAGCATGGCATACTCCTGCTGCGCAGCTTCCTGCCCTTGCCGGGCGGGGGGCGCAATGCCTCACGTGCGCCGGGCCACGCGGGGACTACCCGGCACCGGCGTGTTGTGGCGGTAGGCTCCGCCGTCGCCTTCCCTACGCGCTGCCGTCGCAGCATGGCAAACCAGGGACCAGCCGGAGCACGGGCCGGCCTCGGCAGCCGCTGGCCTGCCGCAGCGCTGCGCGCCTCGCAGCGGCATGGGACCGACAAGAATGGGAACGGACGCGGATGGGGACGGACGCGGATGACAGCTGGCTTTACAGCCCCAACCTGCGCCGCACCTCGTCCCCTGCAACCCCGGTATCGTCCATCGCCGTCACCGGCCACATCTCCAACCGGCCGGCGAAGGGGCGGACCCTACCGTCCTCCTGCAGATACCGGTTGAACAGCCGGATGCGCCGGGACCGTCCGGGCAGCCCGGCCAGCAGCACCGGGGCGCCGGTCGCCGCGGCCTCGGACACCATGGACACGCTGTCCTCCGTCGCCACGATGGCGTCGGCCAAGGCGAGCAGGCCGAAGTACGGGTTGGCGCCGGTCCCGTCCCACATCCAGCCGCCGCCGGGCACGATAGCGTCACGCAGGGCGGCACAAGCTTCGGCCGACGTGCGGCGGGAGGAGGTCAGGGCGACGCCGACCCGGTCCAGCCGCATCATCTCCGCCAGTTGCGCGCCCAGCGCCTGGGCCACGGCGGCGTCCAGCCGGAACCGCCCGTTGCTGCCGCCGACCAGCACCGCCACCAAGGGGCGAGGCAGGTGGGCCAGGTGCTGTGCCCACTCGGCAGCGGCCTGCGCCAGGCGAGCCGATGTAGCCGGGTGC
>CAXTDP010000701.1:0-3441 GCA_964242295.1 uncultured Acetobacteraceae bacterium
GTTCCAGCGGAGGAGGCCACTGCGGGTCAAACGGACCAGCAAGAACAGACACCCGACGCAGACAGCCATCCCAGGATCTAGGCCACCTGACGCACCGGAGAAAAGGAATGGCGACGTTAGCAACCGAAACTTTGCTTCCGGAAGCCAGTACATGCCGCTTTCCGCGCCAGCCGGCATCGCAAGCTGCATCCACAGGATTGCTGCTGGCAGGAACTGCGCGGCTAGAAGCATCCAATCCCGCACCGGGGTGCGCCAGGGCCGGCCGCGGCCGAACACCTCGTAGGCGCCCAGCATCACGCCATACAGCGCGAGGGCAAACAAGTGGACGAAGTACATCAACGTCGCCACTATTGTGAACAAGGTCAGGCGCAGCAGCCATGGCTGTCCCCGCAACCTGTGCCAGGCAGCCAGGCCAAGCAGGGCGCCAATGACACCCAGCGCGTAGTTCAGCAAGCCCCAGCCCAGCAGGGAGTTGTAGCTGACCAGACCCATGAGCAGCGGCTCGAACCCGATGCGCCCGGTGAAGGTGCGCTGCAAGACCAGCACGGCACCAACCAAGCCCCACAGCAACAGCACGATGGCAATCCGCCCCACAACCAAGGTCGGCATCACGCGCGCCAGCGGCGTCAGCAGCCAGTCCAGCCCCATGTAGGGCACAAGCACATCGCGGATTTCAAACAGCCGGGCCAGGTCGGGGTCGTCCGCGATGTGCGCCCGAACGTGGATGCGGGCGAGGTGGTTCAGGGTGTCCCCACCGAGCGGAACCTCGACGGTGAGTAGGGGTACAGCGAGAAGCAGCGCCAACAGCGCATACGCCGCAACCAGCACGGCCGATCCGGCCCCGATCCGCCGTGACCGAGAGACGACCGGACCTCCCGGGGAACCTGCCGTGACAAGCTGTTGCATCATCGTTGCGTCGCCTCAATGCCGCGGCGGCCGGAAGGAACCGCCGGGACAGGCGTGCGATGGATTGGCAAGCCTGCCAAGCGACGCCAGGCGTCGGCCGGGCGCTGGACAGCAAGCACCGCCGACGCATGTTCTGCATGGACCAGGCAGCAGGGCCGGCTTTGGCGCGTCAAGGCCGCGGCTCTCCTGCGGTCGAGAACAGGTCGAAGAAGCTGCCGCTGTGCAGCAGAGTCAATCCCGGCGGCAACGGTCGGTCATGGTTGCCGAGGTGTATCCAGAGAAGGTAGGCGCCGGGCGTCAGCATGCCGGGCGTAACTAGGTCTGCGAACAATGGCACTCGGTCGGTCGGCAGTCCATTCCGCACAGCCACGGTGGTTACATTGGAAAAAAAATCTGGACTATAGCCCGACCGTTCCAACGTGATCAGTTGGGCCATATGGTGGTAGACCGGCAAATGGCTGCAAGGGACACCGGGAGCAGGCGCATCCTCCTGAACAGGAGTCAGGATGACCCCTTTGGGCAGATCCTGTAAAGCGGCGCGAAGCTCTCCGTATTGGCGGTCACAGGCCAGCATCGTCATGCCAGCAGACCCGGTCTGAACCAGCACCGCCGCGGCCAGGAGCGCACCCAGCGGCCATAGCTTCATGCCTTTGCCGGGCACGATACTGACTGCTGCGATTGCCATGCAAGCGGCAGTAGCTGGCAGGCGCACGTCGCCCAGAAATACACCGGCTATCCAAGTGGGCATCACTAGTCCAACCAGCATCAAGGCGGCGGCCAACACCGCAAGCCGGCGATTCCAGCGTAGCATCGCTCTGCGGGTCAGAAGAACTAGCAAGAACACGCATACCGTTAACACAGCTATGCCAGAGTCCGGCCCACCTAAGGCACCGGAGAACAGAAACGGGGACATAAGTCCGAGCATTTTGAACATTGGATGCCAGACTGTGCCGGTCTGCTCCAATGGCGACGGCATCACCAGGCCCACCCATAGCATGGCAGCGGGGGCAAACTGAGCGGATAGCAACGCCCAGTCACGAAGCGGTGTTTGCCAGGCTCTCGGGCGTCCAAATACCTCGTAGGCCGCCAGCATCGCGCCATACAACGCGAGGGCAAGCAGGTGTACGAAATAGAGCGCCGTTGCTACGACCGTGAAAACAACCAAGCGAAGCAGCCACGGACATTCCCGCATTGCGTGCCAGGCTGCCAGGCCCAGAATTGCGCCTACGACGCCCAACATATAATTCAGAAAACCAAAGGCCAGTAGGGAGTTGTAGCTGACCAGACCCATGAGCAGCGGCTCGAACCCAATGCGCCCGGTGAACGTGCGTTGTAAGACCAGCACGGCACCGACCATGCCCCACAGCAGCAGCACGACGGCAATCCGCCCCACAACCAAGGTCGGCATTACCCGCGCAAGCGGCGTTAATAACCAGTCCAGCCCCATATAGGGTATAAGCACATCGCGGATTTCAAATAGCCGGGCCAGGTCGGGGTCGTCCGCGATGTGCGCCCGGACGTGGATGCGGGCGAGGTGGTTCAAGGTGTCCCCACCGAGCGGGACCTCGACGGCCAGGAGAGGAGCAGCAAGAAGAAGTGCCAGAAATCCGTATGCGACGAAAAGCCAGGGCAAAGACTGCCGTGCCGGCTGCGTTTGCTTTGGCCAGGGCGCCGTCACCTTTCGTTGGGAGACAAGCATGGCAAGCTGCCCCGCCATCGCCTACTTCTCCGGCACGACGACAGCAAGAAGCGAGGAGCCGAAGATGCGTCCAATTGGGAGACGTGCCTCCAATGTGAAGACTTGCGTGAGTAAGATATTGAGGAGCGAGTTGGGCTTTTGAGCCTTGCTTTGCGTGGTTCGCCCGATGACGCGGGCAACAACGAGCAGCGCCGGATAGATTGCATGAAAAAAAATATTGTAATGTCAACGGTCGTAGGCCGGAGTCCTTGCATAATGAAAGGAGAGATTGCCTGTTATAGCGCCGGTAATGTCCGAAGTGCTGGTCCCAAGCTGACCATAGCTCCCGACGAGCAGGAACGGTAACGATTATGGCTTTGAGGTTCGGAAAAGCCACCAGCAAGTTGAGCAGGAATTCATTTGGGTCCGATAAATGCTCAAGAACGTCAAGCAGCAGGACTATGCTCACGCTACTGCGAAATTCCTGACCAAGCGCAGCGGCCTCCGTTCCGATCCAAACAGCATCCTGGACCTCGTGGAACACGGTGGGGGTGCCCAGATCACATCCGAAACACTCGTAACCAGCCTTGCGGAGATGTCGAACAACGATACCAGGACCGCATCCTACGTCGAAGATCGTGTCGCCGTGAAACCCGGACAACGCGCGGCATATGATATTTGCGCGTGTACGGGACCACCAATGGCGCTCCATGCCAGGCGCGTAGTTGTCCTGAAATTGCTGGGCTGAGTAGGCGGACATCGCCGAGGATTTCGGTTCAAGCAACGGTCGCAATACGGTGCGCATTAGGGTCTAGGGACAAAGTTTTGCAGATCAGCTAAGTTACTGACGGGACTGG
>CAXTDP010000702.1:0-3436 GCA_964242295.1 uncultured Acetobacteraceae bacterium
GCATCAAAGAGCTACTCAGAATGCTCGCTGTCTCATAGCGTTGAACAGCCCTGGCACGATCACCACCAGCCCGTATAGGTAGCCATACTGCCAGTCCAGCTCCGGCATGTGCTTGAAGTTCATCCCGTAGATGCTGGCCATCAAGGTCGGCGGCACGCCCACCACCGACACCACGGTCAAGATTTTGATGCCGTTGCTCTGCTCGATATTGATGAAGCCCAGCGTCGCATCCAGCAGGAACTGCACCTTGTTGGCCAACTGCACGTCGTAGTCAGACAGCGACACGATGTCCTGCCGCAGCGTCCTGAACCGCGGCTTGAGGTCGTCCGGTATCCAGCCATCCGCAGCCTCCCGCGTGTAGGCCAGGATGCGGGCCACCCCCATCAGGCTGTCGCGTATGTTGGATAGCCGCTCCCCAGCCCGCCCCACACCGCGCAGCGTGCCGCGCAGCTTCTGGTCCATGACGTTGGCGTTGTGGGCGGTGTCCCCCTCCTCCCGGAACACCTCGCGCGACATGCGCTCCAACTGCGCGCCCACGGTCTCCAGCACGTCCGCCAGCCGGTCCACGATGGCTTCCAGCAGCCCGACGAAGGCGGAAACGCTGCACGGGTGCCGCTCCTGGTTGGCGAAGCGGCCCGCGAACAGGTCGAACACCGGCATCTCGGCGAAGCGCACCGTCATCAGGTGCTCCGGCGACAGCACGAGGCCTAGCGGCGCCACCATGCTGATACCGTCCGGGCCGAGGTAGGTCATCGGCGTGCTCAGCGTCAGCACCCGGTCCGACGACGCCAGCCGGCTGCTGCTCTCGATTTCCGCCAGGTCCGCTTGTGCCGGCACGCGCAGGCTCGTCGCCCGCTCGGCCAGGGAACGCTCGGTGTCCGTCGGCGAGACCAGGTCCAGCCACACGCCCTCCACGGTCCGCACATGCGGCTCGGCCGGCAGGCTGAGGCGGGGGGCGCGCCCGGTATTCACATACAGCATGATCCAGCATACCTCGCCTGCACCGGGCTGGCCAAGGCAGGATGGCCAGAGCGGGGCTTTTCAGACCCAGGACAGGCGGTGAGGCACTGTCAACTTGTCGCGCTGAGGTTGCGTTGGGGTGCGAAAAGGGCAGCGTACTTGCAGCTATGCCCAGCATGGCAAGCGCGTCAGCCTCAATCAAATATCGTATCGTCCGGCATCTGCGCCGAATAGTCGCAGGGGAATGCCTGCTTTCGCTTTTGGAGCGCTGTGCCCATAGTCGGGCAGGTGCTGCTCCGGGCTGCGAACCACGACGGGATGTCACAATGGCTGGACTGATCGAGGATTATGCCATCATCGGCAACTGCGAGGCCGCAGCGCTGGTTGGGCGAGACGGGTCCATGGATTGGTTGGGTCTGCCACGCTTCGACTCACCCGCCTGCTTTGCGGCTCTCCTTGGGAAGCCCGATAATGGCCGGTGGCAAATCGCACCGTTATCGGTCGACGTCCAGGTCACCCGCCGCTACCGGGAACGCAGTCTCATCCTGGACACCGAATTCGAGACGGCCGAGGGTGCCGTGCGCCTTACGGACTGCATGGGACGCCGCGACGGCGGAGCTGACGTTGTCCGATTGGTTCGTGGGCTCCATGGCCGAGTTCAGATGCGGATGGAACTGATCATCCGCCCCGAGTACGGCTCTGTCATCCCGTGGGTCAGGCGCTTGCCGGATTGCCGTCTCACCGCCGTCGCTGGGCCTGACCGGTTTACGCTCTCCACTCCGGCAGAGGTCGGTGGAGAGGGAATGAGAACCGTTTCGGAGTTTTCCATCAGCGAGGGCGAGGAGATGCCGTTCTCCCTGACATGGTCACCGTCTTACCGGCCGATCCCTGATGCCGCTGACACCAACACTGTCTTGGATACGGTGGCCAAGTTTTGGAGCGATTGGTCCAAACCTCATAGTGCTGAAGGCGGCGGCGAGTGGTCGGAGGCGGTCCTACGCTCGGCCATAACGTTGAAGGCCCTGGCGCATTTCGAGACGGGGGGTATCATCGCGGCCGCGACAACCTCGTTGCCCGAGCAGCTTGGTGGAGCACGCAACTGGGATTACCGGTTCTGCTGGCTACGCGACGCGACCATCACCCTGTATGCCTTGCTGAACTCCGGTTTCGTTGAGGAGGCGGAAGCCTGGCGCGAGTGGCTTCTGCGCGCAGTAGCCGGCGATCCAGCCCAGATGCAGATCATGTACGGCATTGCGGGGGAGCGGCGCCTCACCGAGTACGAGGTAACCTGGCTCAAGGGCTACGAGAACGCCGGGCCAGTGCGCATCGGCAACGCCGCGTCGGACCAATTGCAACTCGACGTCTACGGTGAGGTGCTGGACGCCCTGTATCAAGCCCGACGCATGAAGCTGGCATCCAACGACGCTGCTTGGGGGCTGGAGCAGGCTTTGCTCGCTCACCTTGAGACGATCTGGGACCAACCTGATGAGGGCATGTGGGAGGTGCGCGGTGGCCGGCGCCACTTCACCCACTCCAAGGTCATGGCATGGGTAGCGTTCGACAGGGCGGTTCGTTCGGTCAAGGAGTTCGCACTCAGCGGCCCGGTCGACCGATGGGACGCCCTGCGCGACCGGATCCATGCCGAGGTTTGCCGCAAGGGCTTCGACGCCGAGATCAACTCCTTCGTCCAGTCGTATGGAAGCAAGGAACTGGACGCGAGCCTATTGCTGTTGCCCTTGGTCGGTTTCCTGCCGGCAGACGACCCGCGGATACAGGGTACGGTGTCGGCTATCGAGAAAGGCCTGCTGAAAGACGGCTTCGTATCACGATACGATACAACCACATCCGTGGACGGCCTTGCAGGCGACGAGGGCGTCTTTCTTGCCTGCAGCTTTTGGCTAGTGGACAACTACATTCTGCAGGACCGCTACGATGACGCGAGGACCTTGTTCCAACGCCTGCTTGCACTTCGGAGCGACGTGGGCCTTCTCGCAGAAGAGTACGACCTAAAAGCAAAGCGCCTCGTTGGAAACTTCCCGCAGGCGTTCTCCCATGTCGCGCTGATCAACACTGCCCATAACCTGACGCGCACGTTTGGTCCGGCGCACCATCGTGCGGTGACCTGACCTGCCTCATGTGCCCGTAGCCTCAGGCCGGCTGGCCCTTGTGCCCGGCCACGACGTAGACCTTGTCGATCCCGCTGGATGCCCTTGCATCCGGCTCGACTTCGTCCGTCAGTTCCACCGCCGGCGTCTTGGCGACCAACCCGGCGCGCAGTTGCTCCGTCATGGCCTGCACGTCCGAGATGGCCAGGCCCAGCTCACTCGCGATCTGCTGGTTCGAGAGGTTCAGCCCCATGAAGGGGAGGCACAGCACCCAGACCCGCAGCGACTGGTGATGGCCGGCCAGCACCGTGCCGGGGAGGTCGTCGAAGCGGGACGCGCACGCCTTGCAGCGGTAACGCTGCCGATGCGGC
>CAXTDP010000703.1:0-3431 GCA_964242295.1 uncultured Acetobacteraceae bacterium
GCTTGGTGGCGGTAAAGCCGTTGGCTACTGGCGCCTTAGGCAAGCAAGACCCCCTCACCCCAACCCTCTCCCGGAGGGAGAGGGAGCAGCGGCGGCGGCAATCAATTGACCAGCTCCTTGCGCACATCCACCACCCGCATCATCAGGCCCACCACGACCGCCACGAACAGCACCAGCACCACGGCGCTGGCCGAGGCCGGCGGGAACTGCATCGCCTGGATTTCGGTGGACAGCGCGGAAACGATGGAGGCGCTCTGCCCGCCGCTCATGCGCTTCACCACGAAGTAGTCGCCGATCACCTGGGTGAACACCAGGATCGAGCCGAGCGCAATGCCGGTGCGCGACAGCGGGATGATAATGTGCCGCAAGGTCTGGAACCGGCTGGCCCCGGCGTCGCGCGCGGCTTCGATCAGCACCCGGTCGATCTTCCCCATCGAGTTGGCGATGGGACCGATCATCAGCAGCGTGTTCAGGTGCACGTAGGCGATGATCACCGAAAAGTCGGAGAACAGCAGGAATTCGAGCGGCTGCGTGGTGAAGTGCAGGTCCATCAGCAGGGTGTTGAACGCGCCGTTGCGGCCCAGGAAGGGAATCCAGGCGATGGTGCGGATGATGCCCGAAGTCCAGAACGGGATGGCGCAGGCGAGGAACAGCAGCATCCGCGTGGTGCCGCTGCGGACGTGGAACACCAGGAACTGGGCGATGTTGAACCCGAGGAACAGCGTGACCGCCCAGACGATGGCGGCGAACTTGAGCGAGCTGGCGTAGATGCGCCAGGTCGCGGGGGTGGTGAACAGGTCCCGGTAGTTGTCCAGCATGAAGGCCGGGTAGATGCCGACCCGGTCGTAGTCCCAGAAGCTGATGACGACGAACAGGATCGTCGGAAGCGCGAACAGCACCAGCAGGATGATGGCGAGCGGGGCGACCTGCAGCCACGACATCAGCCAGGGTCGCCGTTGTGCCATGCGGAGGGGCGCGGTGCGCGATTGGGATCTGCCCTCCCGGGCCAGGGCTGGAGCGGATGGGCTCGGAGCAGCGGACTGCGTCATGTCGGCCGCCCCGCACCGTCTCCGCGATCAGGTAGACCGTATCTTCTCCCTCTCCCGGAGGGAGAGAGGGAAGGAAGGGCGCTTGCAAGGACTAGGGATGGCTGGATTCATACGCTGATGAATTCGTTCCAGCGCCGTGTCAGGTAACGGTCCTCGTCCATGACGGAGTTCCACACCGCGATGTTGCCCATGCGCTCATCGAACGACCCGCCGTCACGCGACCGCCCTGCACGCTCCATCAGGCGGCCGAACGGGTCCTTCATGTCCTCGGCCGCGGGTTTGCCGCCGTACCAGTAGTCCCACTCGGCCGCGGTCAGGAACTTCCGTGCGGTCTCGGGCTGCGCCGAGTAGTAGCCCTCCCGCGCGATCACCGACCCCGGGAACCCCGCCGTATACCAGTTGAGATACTCATACGCGCAATCCAGCTTCAGCCCCGACAGGTGCTTCATGAACCCCATCATGTAGCCCCATCCGCGGTAGCCCTCCTTCAGCGGTTGGAACACGCAGGGGATGCCGCGGCTGCGTACCGCCGTCACCGCGGGGGACCACATCGACTGGATCACCACCTCGCCCGAGGCCATCAGGTTCACCGACTGGTCGAACGACCCCCAGAACGAACGGAACTGCCCGGACTTCTTGGTGTCGATCATCAGCGCGATCGTCTTGTCGATCTCGTCGCGGGTCATGTTGCCCTTGTTGGCATACTTGATGTCGCCGCGCGCCTCCACCGCCATCGCAACGTCGATCACCCCGATGGTCGGGTTGTCCTGCAGCGCCGCCTTGCCCTTGAACTCCGGGCTGAGCAGGTCGGCCCAACTGCTGATCGGCCGTCCCGTCAGGTCCGGGCGGATGCCCAGCGTGTCGGCATTGGTGATGGTGGGCACGCCGTTCAGGAACTCGGTCGGGCCTGGCGCTGACTTCGTCCCGCTGGCGTCGGTCGCATACAGCACGGTGTAGGGGGAGATGCCCTGCGTCGAGGCCTTGCGCCCGTCGGGATAGACGCTTTGCGTGAACAACGGCAGCGTCGCGTCCCACCCCTTGAACTTCGATTGCGGAATGGTTTGCAGGATGTTCCGGCCGATCAGGTATTTCATGTAGGCCAGGCTCACGTCGCCGACGTCGATGTTGGCCGACTGCGTCAGGTAACGGTTGATCAGGTCCGCGTTCTCTGCCGCCTGCATCGTCACCTTGAAGCCGAGGTCCTTGGTCGCCTGCTCGCCGATCTGGGTCAGCACCGTCACTGGCTGGCCGGCGTGGCGTATCTCCACGTCTTTGATGTTCTGCGCCCAAATCGTCGGGAACCCGGTGATCGCGCCGGACCCGGCCGCCGCCCCGACGGCTGCCGCCAGGACGCCGCGCCTGCTGATGCCAACTGTCATTTGCTCCGACCCCTACGTTTCCGCGTCCAATCAGCCACCGTCATTGCGAGCCGGCCTCGGCGTGGCAACCCAGATCCATGGCGGTACGGACCGCGGTTCCGGTCATGCACCTGCTGGCTTGCCGCGTCGCCAGCGCTCCTCGCAATGGCGGGCTTCTGGTCATGCCGCCGTTCCTATGCAGCGATGCTGAGGTTGCCGCGGCTTTTCATCAGCGGCTGGATGCGGGTGCCGAACTGCTCCATGCCGATGACGAAGTCGTCGAACGTCATCATCGCGCCCTGCACGCCGGGCACCTCGGCCAATTCGTCCAGCATCGCGGCGACGTGGGCGTAGGAGCCGCACAGCACGCCCTGGTTGGTGGGCAGGCGCTTCTCGGTGGTGGGGATGAAGCGGCCGGCTACCGATTGCGGGTCCTTCACGGTGTCGTTGCTGGCCTGGCCGTCGCGCCAGGCCAGCGCCTCCAGGTCGGTGCCGGCCTTGTAGTGCTCCCACTTGGCCTCCGCCGCCGCGTCGGTTTCGTCGGCGATGATCATGATCAGGATCAGCGCGCCGCAGGCCCGCCCGGTGCGCGCGTTCTCGTTGACAAGGCGGGCCACCACCGGGCCGACCGTGGCGGGCGCATTGAAGCCGCTGCTGGCGACGAAGTTGTAGTCGGCATACTCGGAGGCGAACCGCACCCCGCGGTCGCTCTGCCCGGCACAGACGATGGTGATCGGCGCGGTCGGGCGCGGGCTGCAGCGGCAATCCTCCATCTGGAAGAACTCTCCCTTGTGGTTGGACACCCCGGCCGACCACAGCTCCTGCATGATGGTGATATACTCCTCGCAGTACTCGTAGCGGCGGCGGTAGTGCTCGTCGCCGGGCCAGATGCCCATCTGCGAGTATTCCTTCTCCTGCCAGCCGGAGATGATGTTCACGCCGAACCGGCCGTGGCTGATGCTGTCTATGGTGACCGCCATGCGGGCGACGATGGGCGGCGGCATCGTCAGCACGCCGATGGTGG
>CAXTDP010000704.1:0-3429 GCA_964242295.1 uncultured Acetobacteraceae bacterium
CCTCGCCCGTATCCGGCGGCGGCGCGCCGAACACGCCGAGCGCCGTTTCCGACCGTCCTGCGCCGACCAGCCCGGCCAGGCCGACGATCTCGCCGCGCCGCAGGTCGAAGCTGATGTCGCGATACTGCGGCGCGCGCGTCAGGCCGCGGACGGACAGCACCACCGGCCGCTCCGCCTCCGAGGGCGGCATCCGCTGGACGGCGGCCAGGTCGCGGCCGACCATCAGGCGCACGATCTCGTCCTGATTGGTCCCGGCAAGCGGCATCGTTCGCACGTGCTTGCCGTCGCGCAGCACCGTGACGGCGTCGCAAAGCGCGAACACCTCCCGCATGCGGTGGGAGATGTAGAGGATTGTCACCCCCTCCCGCTTGAGGTCGGCGATCACCCGGAACAGCACCAGCGTTTCCGCTTCGGACAAGCTCGACGTGGGTTCGTCCAGGATCAGCAGGCGCGGCTGGTGCACGAGGCTCTTGCAGATCTCGACGATTTGCTGCTGCGCGATGGTCAGGCTGCCGAGCCGGGTGTCCGGATCGAGGCCAATGCCCAGCCGGTGCAGGACCCGGCGCGCTTCGCCCCGCATGGCGGCGCGGTTCACGAATATGCCGCCGAGACGCGGCTCCCGGCCCAGCGCGATGTTTTCGGCAACCGAAAGGTTCGGCGCCAGGTTCAGTTCTTGGAACACGATGGCAATGCCGTGGCGGTTGGCGTCGCGAGTGCTGTGCAGGTCGAGCAGATGGCCCTCGAAGACCAGCCGCCCGCCGGGGTCAAGGCGCTGGACCCCGGCGATGCACAGCATCAGCGTGGATTTGCCCGCGCCGTTCTCGCCCATCACGGCGTGCACGGTGCCGGCCTCGACGGCGAAGGACACACCCTGCAGCGCCTTCACGCCGGGGAAAGTCTTGGACACGTTCTCGACGTCCAGCAGTGCAGCCATGGCTGCCTCCTTACGTTCCCCGGCGGATGACGCCCGCTACTTGCCCCGGTTACTTGCCAAGGAACTGGTCCACGTTCTTCGCATCGATCAGGTCCACCCCTGTGTCATAGACCGACTCCACGCCCTGCTTCGCCAGCAGGGAGTTGAGCACGACCAGCGACTGCGCCCCCATCGCCCGCGGGCGCTGGCCGACCAGGGCGGTAGCTAGGCCGGACTTGACCAGGCGAAGCTGCGGGTCCTGCGAGTCGAAGGACACCACGACGAACTTGCCCGCCTTCACATCGTCCGCCCGGCTGCGCAGAGCCCGCGTGTAGGCCTCCGGCGCGAACATCGGCCAGCCCCCGGCGAAGAAGAAGCCGGACAGGCCGGGGTTCTTGGCCAGCACGTCCTGCATGATCTGGATGCCCCGGCTGCTGTCGTCCTCGCAGGGGAACGGCGAGCCTCCCACCTCCTTAAAGCCGTCGCCCAGCCCTGCCTTGAAGCCCGCCATGCGCTCGTTCAGGTTGGCGGCGGCCAGCCCGCCGGTGATGATCGCGTAGGTGCCGCCCCCGGGCAGCGCCGCGCGGAACGCCTTGCCGCCCATCTCGCCGCCGACGCGGTTGTTGGTACCGACGAACGTCGAGCGCTTCGTCTTCGGCGCGTCCGAGTCGAAGGTGATGACCGGGATGCCCTTCGCCTGCGCCGCGTTGATGGCGGCGGCGACGGAGTCCGGGTTGTTCGGCGCGATGGCCAGCCCCGACACGCCCCGGGTGATCAGGTCGCGGATCACCCGCACCTGCTCGCCCTCGTCCACCTGGGTCGGCCCGGTGAACAGGCACTCGACGCCCATCTTGCTCGCCTGTTCCTTGCAGCCAGCTTCCACGTCCGCGTAGAACGGCACGCCGACCAGCTTCGGCACTAGGGCGAACACCTTTCGCTTTTCCTGGGCCAGCAGGCCCTGTGGCAGGACCGTCGCCAGGCCGGCAGCGCCCGCCGTGTAGAGCAGCTTGCGTCGTGTGATCATCGTTTTTCCCTCCCATGATTTTCGCTGTTTTTGCCGGGCCGTTATCTTCGCCAGAGGCCCTTGCGCAGTTGGTCTATGAACACGGCCAGGATGATGACCGCGCCGACGAAGATGCCCTGCCAGTAGGCGTCGGTGCCGAGCAGCACGAGGCCGTTCCGAAGCACTTCCAGGATCACCGTGCCCACCAGGACGCCCAGCACCGTGCCTTCGCCGCCGGTCAGGGCGGTGCCGCCGATCACCGCCGCGGCGATGACGCTTAGCTCCTTGCCGAGGCCCTGGTTGGCGATGGCCGAGGACAGGTAGCTCACCTCGACAACGCCCGCGAGGCCGGCGGTCACGGCCGAGATCACGTAAACCGAGATCTTGAGCCGGTCCACCTCCAGCCCGCTCAGGCGCCCGGCCCGCTCGTTGCCGCCCACGGCATAGAGCTGGCGGCCGAACACGGTGCGGTCGAGCACGACCCAGGCCAGGGTGGCCAGGAACAGGAACAGCAGGAAGGGGTTAGGCAGGCCGAACGTGTCGCCGCCGCCCAGTCCGAAAAACGGGTCGCCTTCCGGACGGAAGTCGTTGATGGACTTGCCGCGGGTGATCACCAGAGCCAACGCCCGCGCGATGCTCATCGTCGCCAAGGTCGGCACGAAGGCCGGCATGCGCAGCTTGGTCACGCACAGCCCGTTGAACAGCCCGAACAAGGCCGCTAGGCCGAGGCCCGCACCCACTGCGAGCACCGTCGGCCAGCCCTGCTCCATGAGCGCCGCGGTCGTCACGGCGGTGACGCCCCAAACGCTGCCGGCGGACAGGTCAATGCCGCCGGTGATCATCACCATGGCCTGGCCAAGGGCGACGATGCCGACGAAGGATAGGTTGCGGGCGTTGTTCAGGAGGTTGTCCGCCGTGCGGAACTCCGGCGACACGGCCGAAAGGAGGGCCACCATGATAAGCAGCGCCACCATGATCCCGGTCTCACGCGATCGGAGCAGGCGCGCGCCGGCCGGCGAGCGGGAGGCGATAGTGGCGTCGGGCTTGGTAGCGGTGTCCATCCTGCGTGCTCCGTGCCTCTTGGGGTGGGACGGTTAAGCCAGTCAGCAACGCCGCGCCGGGTCGGTCAGATCATGCAGGGTGGGCAAGCCCATACCCGAACGGTCTAGCTGGTCACGCCGGCGTTCCCGGTGAAGTCAGTCACATGCAACGCCTGCCGGCGGTCACACGGCATAACCGGCATGGGCGTGCCAACCTTGACTGCTACAATGACCGAGTCAAGCGGTGTTTGTGCACGGACGTGAGCTAAACCATGTCCGGTTTGAGAACCGTAGCCTCTCCTGGGTTTAGGTGGACGGAGACGACCGCCGTCTCCTCAAAAGCTCCGACTATGGGTCTCAAATTGGACGTGGTTTGGGCCTGTAAAAAACCAACAGAATTGGTTTGATGCCCGGGATACCCGTGCGTGGCGTGATGCCATAGTTTGGCAGGATGGTTGACCCTGCCCCGATCC
>CAXTDP010000705.1:0-3423 GCA_964242295.1 uncultured Acetobacteraceae bacterium
CGGCCGACGGCGGACAGGTCGTAGCGGTCGGGGTCGAAGAACAGGCCGCGGAACAGGGCCTCCGCCGTTTCCGGGGTCGGCGGCTCGCCAGGGCGCATTACCCGGTAGATGTCCACCAGCGCGTCGTCGCGGTTGCTGTTCTTGTCCACGACCAGCGTGTTGCGCAGCCAGGGGCCGTTGCCCTGATCCACTGCGAGCGTCGGCAGGGCGGTGATCCCGGCGTCTTCCAGCGCGGTCAGGCGAGCCTCGGCCAACTCTTCCCCGGCCTCGGCGTAGATCTCGCCGGTTTCCTCGTTCACCAAGTCCACGGCGACATAGCGGCCGAGCAGGTCGGCGCGCCCGACCAACACGGTCTTGGTCGCCTCGCCAATCTTGCGGGCAGCGCGGGCGGTCAGCTTAGTGGTGGCCTCGGCCACGACCTCACCGGTGTCGGCGTCCACCAGAGCCTCGGCGAGAGTAATGCCGCGATAGGCGTCGGCCTCGAACGGGCGCGCCCAACCCTTAGGGGTGCGGGTGAACGCAACCTGGGTGTAGAAGTAGTTGAGGATCTCCTCAGCATCCATGCCGCGGATTTCGCCGATGTCCACGGTTTCGCCTTGGGCTTCGCGCTGCCGGCGCATAGCCTCAGTCGCTGCGCCCTCCAGAGCATAGAGCAGAGTCGTCACCGGCAGCTTACGCTTCCGGTCAATACGGACGTAGACCAAGTCCTTGCTGTCGAACTCGAAGTCCAGCCAGGAGCCGCGATACGGGATGACGCGGGCGGTGAACAGATACTTGCCGCTGCTGTGCGTCTTGCCCTTGTCGTGGTCGAAGAACACACCGGGGCTGCGGTGCATCTGGCTGACGATGACGCGCTCGGTGCCATTGATGACGAAGGTGCCGTTCTCGGTCATAAGCGGCATGTCGCCCATGTAAACCGGCTGCTCCTTGATGTCGCGGATGGAGCGGGCACCGGTGTCCTCGTCCAAATCCCAGACGATCAGACGCAGGATGACCTTCAGCGGGGCGGCAAAGGTCATGCCGCGCTGGATGCACTCCTCAACGTCATACTTCGGCTCTTCCAGCTCGTAGTAAACGAACTCCAGCCGCCCGCGACCGGCAAAGTCGTCAATTGGGAATACCGACTTGAACACCTCTTGCAGACCGGTTGGCGTCCGGCTGTCCGGCGCCACCTCCATTTGCAGGAACGCCTCATAGCTGGCGCGCTGCACGTCGATAAGGTTGGGCATCGGCGCAACTTCGGGGATGCGCCCGAAGCTCTTACGGATGCGCTTCTGTCCCGTGAACGACTTGGTGATCGCGTTCATCCCACGTCCTTGACCCTGATGTTTTGGCGGCGCGATAGTGGCCGCCAACAGCTTTAGCGCTTACCTGATTGCGGCTCCGGAACCGCCCGGACGTCCTGATCGCTATATCCCCGGCACCGAAACGTCGCCTGAGCGCCTGGAACCGTCTGGCAAAGAGAAAGCGGACGGCATCCGGCATGGATCCCGCCCGCTTTGGTCTCAGCAGCCCGGCATTACTGCCGGGCTGTAGGTGCTACTTGATCTCGACAGCGGCGCCCTGCTCTTCAAGCTGCTTCTTCAACTTCGCAGCATCATCCTTATTCACGCCTTCCTTGACGGTCTTCGGCGCGGCTTCGACCAAGTCCTTGGCCTCCTTCAGTCCGAGTCCCGTGATCGTACGGACTTCCTTAATCACGTTGATCTTCTTGTCGCCGACCTTCGCCAGGATCACCGTGAACTCCGTCTGCTCCTCAACCGGAGCGGCCGGAGCGGCAACGCCGCCACCCGCAGGTGCAGCAACCACGGCCGGGGCCGCAGCCGAAACACCCCACTTCTCTTCCAGCATCTTGGACAGCTCAGCCGCCTCAAGCACCGTCAAAGCCGACAACTCTTCAACCAGTCTCGCCATGTCAGCCATAATCTCAGTCCTTATCTAACCCTTGGTTGGTTCCATGCAAGCCCAGTGCCGTTTTCTGGGCCGGGCTTGCGGCTCGGTTCGGCAGGGCGGCTTAGGCCGCCTCCGCCGGGGTGCTTTCACCGGTGTCCGCACTGTCCTTGTTGGCGTAGGCCCCGAAGACACGGGCGAGTTGTCCGGCCGGCGCTTGCAGCACGCCTGCGATCCGTGTCGCGGGAGTTTGTATCATCCCCACGATGCGGGCGCGGAGCGTGTCCAGCGACGGCAAGTCGGCCAGCGCCTTGATCCCATCCGCATTGAGCGTCTGGGTGCCAAGGGCGCCGCCAATCACGACAAACTTCTCGTTGGTCTTGGCGTAGTCGAGGGCGGCTTTTGCGACTGCCACCGGGTCCATTGACCACGCAAGTGCGGTCGGTCCCTTCAGCATTGGCTTGATGCCCTCGAACCGGGTCCCATCCAGGGCGAGTACGGCCAGCCGGTTCTTCGCGACTTTGTAAGTTGATCCCGACGCACGCATCTGGCGGCGCAGATTCGACACCTCGGCTACCGTCATACCCTTGTTCTGGGTGACGACGACCATGGACGTTTCTGCGAACACCTGACCGAGCGTGGAGACGAACTCTCGCTTCTCCGTACGGTCCACGTTCACTCTCCTCGTGGCGCCGGCGCGTTTGGACCGCGCCGCCACCGGGTTGCCCCGGCATGACCACCTGGCCATGCCGCGCCTGTCCGGAACCCCGTGCGCCAAGGCGCCGTGGGACCTGTAGCCGGAACCGCCAGGGCGCCGGAGCCTGGCTTGCGCCGGGTCCAGGTCATCTTGGCTTCCCCGTCTATCGCGCGCGGGCCGGAGCCCTTTACTCCCCGCATCTCCGAGGAGATCGCGGGGGACGTGCGGTTTCGGACAGGTTCGGAACGGCTTGCGCCGCCCCTAGCCACCGGCGCCCGGAGGCGCCGGCGAATTCTCAATCAGCTAGCCAGCGTGGCGATGTCCACCCTAATGCCTGGCCCCATCGTGCTGCTGAGGCTGGCCTTCTTCAGGTAGGTCCCCTTGGCGCCAGTCGGCTTAGCCTTCTGGATCGCGTCCACGAAGGCACGGATGTTGCCGAGCAGCTTTTCCTCGTCGAACGACGCCTTGCCGATACCGGCGTGGACGATGCCTGCCTTCTCTGCCCGAAACTCCACCTGGCTGGACTTCGCGGCGGACACTGCACCGCGGACGTCCATGGTGACGGTGCCGAGTTTCGGGTTGGGCATCAGACCACGCGGGCCGAGGATTTTGCCGAGCCGGCCCACCAGCGCCATCATGTCGGGGGTAGCGATGCAGCGGTCGAACGCGAACTCGCCGCCCTGCACCTTTTCCGCCAGGTCTTCGGCGCCCACGATGTCGGCACCGGCGGCGGTTGCCTCCTCCGCCTTGGCGCCACGGGCGAACACGGCCACACGCAAGATCTTGCCGGTGCCGTTGGGCAGGCTGAGCAGGCCGCGCACCATCTGGTCGGCATG
>CAXTDP010000706.1:0-3414 GCA_964242295.1 uncultured Acetobacteraceae bacterium
CGTCGGAGAAGACGATCAAGGACTATGGCCTGAGCAACATCACCCTGGTCGAGGGAAGCGACGCCACGATGGTCGGCGCCCTGAAGGACGCCATCACCCGCAAGCAGCCCATCGTGGTGACCGCTTGGACCCCGCACTGGATGTTTGCGGCCTACAAGCTGAAGTATCTCACGGACCCCAAGGGGTCGCTGGGCGGCGAGGAAACCGTGAACACCGTCGCCCGCAAGGGCCTGAAGACGGACATGCCGGACGTTTACGCCGTGCTCAGCAAGTTCAAGCTGTCGCTTGACGACGAGCAGGCCCTGATGATGCAGAACCAGGCCGCCGGCACCGACCCGGCGAAAACCGCCAGCGCCTGGGTGCAGGCGAACCCGGGCGTCGTGAAGACCTGGGTCGGCTGACGCGGCTGGGGATGGGGCTGCTGACGCCCTGGCTCGCCGTGGCCCTGGCCGTGGCCAGGATGGGGCGGCGGTCCCCTGCCCTGTTTGCGACGCTCCATGCTTGGGACCTGCTGACCGCCGAGGCGACAGGACCTTTCAGCCGCTCGTCCCGGCGCGCAGGCGGTTCCACAACGGCGGCGGCCCCGTCCTGCTGCGCGGGCAGGTCGTCTGCCCGGGCTGCCCCATCATGGCCCCCCGACGTTCAACCCATACGCCTCCAGCTTCCGATATAGCGTGCTGCGTGAGATCCGCAGCAGCCGCGAAGCGTTCGAGATGTTGCCGTGCGCCTCCCGCATCGCGCGGATGATCATGTCCTGCTCGGCATCCCGCAAGGTGGCGAGCGGCACCGGGACCGCTGCATCGTGCTGCGCGCCCTCCACGGCCTGCCGCGGCGCAGCCGGGTCGCTGCCGGTCAGCAGCGCGTCCTCGATGACGTTGCGCAGCTCGCGCACGTTCCCGGGCCAGGGCGCCGCGCGCATCGCATCCAAGACCGCCGCGGAAAGGTGGCGGGGCGCGACCCCATGATGCGCCGCGAGCTGGGCGTCGAAATGGCACGCCAGCAGGTCAATGTCGCAGGAGCGGTCACGCAGCGGCGGCACCATCAGCGTGGTGACGCTGATGCGGTGGAACAGGTCGCGCCGGAAGCGCCCGGCCGCCACGTCGTCGCGCAGGTTGCGGTTGGTGATGGCGATCAGCCGCACGTCAACCCGGCGCGGCTGGGTATCGCCCAGGCGGTGCACGACGCCCTCCTCCAGCACCCGCAGCAGCACCGGCTGCAGGTCGAGCGGCATCTCGCCGATCTCGTCCAGGCAGAGCGTCCCGCCATGCGCCAGCTCGAACCGCCCAGGCCGGCCCTCGTTCGTGGCGCCGGTGAAGGCGCCGCGCACATGCCCGAACAGGTCCCCGGCCACCAGCTCCTTCGAGGCCGCGCCGCAGTTGTAGGTGATGAAGGGGCGGGGACCGCCGCCCTCGCCGTGCATGGCCCGGGCCACCAGTTCCTTGCCGACGCCGGTCTCGCCCTCGATCAGCACGGGAACGCGGTGCCGCGCCAGTTGCAGGGCACGCCCGATCATCGCGGTCATCGGCGCACTGCGGCCGATCACGGCGGAGAAGCCGTTGCGGTTCGGGTCGTCCTCCGACGCCTGCATCCCCGCCCGCGAGGCGACGGTGCGGGGCCGGTCCGGCACGACCAGCACGGCGCCGATCATCCGGCCCCCGAACGGCACCGGGGTGAACCATTCGGGCCGCCATCCATCCGGCAGCCGGGCCGCCCAGTCCTCAACATCCAGGTTGGCATCCAGCCCCGGCACACGCTGGCCCAGGCCGACCGGGACAGGAAGCCGTCCGGTCGTGTGCACCAGGCGTCCGTTGCGGTCTATCGCCAGCAGCCCGGCCGTGTCGGACTGTGACATCCGTTGCAGGCAGATTTCCAGAAGCTGCGCCCGGTCGCGCGCCGCACGCTCGGCGATCACGGCCTCGATCTGACGGGCGATGGTGACGGCTAGCGCCAGGTTGCTGCGCTGATAGGTCGCGGGCGGGCCGGAGATGTCCACGACGCCTAGCACGGCGCCGGTGCCGGGGTCGTAAACCGGGGCGGCGGCGCAGGTCCAGCGCTTGATCCCCTCGCAGAAGTGCTCCGACGCATGGACCTGCGCCGGCCGGCCGGTTGCCAGCGCGGTGCCGATGCCGTTGGTGCCCACCACGCCTTCGCTCCAGTCGCCTCCCTGCATCAGGTGGACATCCTGGCCCTGGCCAAGGGTGTAAAGGTCGCCCACCGCCTCCAGCACCACGCCCTCGCCGCTGGTCAGTAGCATGATGGAGCGCGATCCCGACAGCAGCTCCGTCAGCTCCGCCACGACGCCGGACGCGGCGCCCAGCAGCTCCTGGTGATGCTCGCGCAGGTCATGCAAGGCATCGCCATGCGCGAGCAGGGGCGCGGCGCGTCGGCTGGGGTTGACGCCCAGCGCCAGGCTGCGCTGCCAGGAGGACACGACGAAGTTGCAGGCCGGCGCCGCTGCCCTGGGATGGCCGGTCAGGAACCGCTCCCACGCCAGCATCGTGTCTCCCACGTCGGCGTGGCGCGACATCTGCTCAGCCCGTGGCAAGTCCGGCGGGGCCGCGGCCTCCGGCGTGCCTGGCTTGCTCGCATGGACGTACGGCATGTCCACCTCCCTGCCTGGCTTATTCCGGTTGCAGCGTTTGGCGCTCCGGATTGCCCTTGTCGGCGTACCATGCACGCTATCCCGCGGGATTTCACGCGCTATTGTGATGTTGGAACGGTTTGCATCGGGACTCAAACGTAGGCCGCGCCGGCTTTCCCATCCGCGGGCAGAGACTTGCAGGTTCAGGTCCGGTCGCCGCGCGCCCGGACCCCACGGCAATCTGCCCTAAGCCCGCCCAAGACGCTCCGCCCCGCCGCCGAGCGCGGGTCCGGCTGTCGGGTCGTAACGGTCGGGCTTGTCGGCGATCAGCGTTTGCGTGGTCAGGATCAGGGCCGCGACCGAGGCCGCATTGCGCAGCGCGGTGGCGCTCACCTTCACCGGGTCAATGATCCCGGCGGCCACCATGTCAACGCATGTGCCGCTCCGTGCATCCAGCCCGTGCCCGGGCGGCGCCCCCGCGACCCGCGCCACCACCGCGGCAGCGTCCATGCCGCAATTGCCGGCGATGCAGGCCAGCGGCTGCGACAGGGCGCGCTGCAGCAGCATCGCCCCCTCCCGCACGCTGCCGTCGAGGCCCTCGATCACCTGGCACAAGCCCGGCGCCAGTTGCAGCAGCGCCGTCCCGCCGCCTGCGACCACACCCTCCTGCATGGCGGCACGGACGGCACTGACGGCATCCTCGATCAACTGCGCCCGGCGCTTCTGCTCAACCGGGGTCGCCCCGCCGGCATGGATGACGGCATTGCCGCCGGACAGCCGGGCCAGACGCTCCTGCAGCTTCTCGCGTTCGATGTTGGGCGGGGCCGCCGCAA
>CAXTDP010000707.1:0-3414 GCA_964242295.1 uncultured Acetobacteraceae bacterium
CGGCGGCGCCGGCCCGCGCCGCGGCATGACGGACAGCACCCCGATACGGCGCCAACCAAACGCGGCGCATACAGCGCGCGCCGCGGCAGCAGGTCGTCCCGCCTCAAGGCAGCTCGTCCCGCCCCAAGGCAGCCACATCCGGCCGCCTCTCGCGACCCCGGCAGTTACGCCATCGTGCCATCCGCGCTCCAAGCGAATTTCCTGTCGCCACCATTCGATCCGACGCCGGATGGACCGGAACTGGATCAATTTGTGCGGAAAGACAGATAATGCACGAGCATGCGCCTCGTGCCTGATGCTGTGAGCCTATAGCCTTGACGCCAACAAGCCGCACGCGGCGCCGTTCCTGGGAGGAAGAATGTTCCATCAACTCGTGACCCCGGTGGCCGACAGCCTGCCGCTGTCGTTCCTGGTCGCGGCCCTGCCCATCGCCACCGTCCTGGTCATGCTGGGCGTGCTGCGCCGGCCCGCATGGCAGTCTTCCCTGGGCGGCCTCGTCGTCGGCCTGGTCGTGGCGGTCCTCGTCTGGCAGTTCCCGGTCGGCCTGGCGCTGGACAGCGTCGCCGCCGGGGCGGTGTTCGCAATTTGGCCGGTCATGTGGATCGTGTTCAACGCGCTGCTGCTCTACAACATCGCCGTCGTCTCCGGCCGCTTCGACGCCTTCCGCGACTGGGTGCTCGACCACCTGCCCGACGACCGTCGGATCGTGCTGGTCGTGATCGGCTTCTGCTTCGGCTGCCTGCTGGAGGGCATCTCCGGCTTCGGCACCCCCGTCGCCATCACCAGCGCCCTGCTGATCCTGGTCGGCTTCGCCCCGCTGGAGGCGCTGACCTTCACCCTCATCTTCAACACCGCGCCGGTCGCGTTCGGAGCGCTCGGCGCCCCGGTGACGGTGCTCGGCCAGGTCACCGGCCTGTCCCCGGTGACGCTTGGCGCCATGATCGGCCGCCAGCTTCCCTTCATGGCGATGCTGCTGCCCTTCTACGTCATGGCGCTCTACGGCGGGATGCGCTCGATACGCGCCCTGTGGCCGGTGCTGCTGGTTGCCGGCGGCAGCTTCGCGCTGGGCCAGTTCGTGTCGTCGAACTACCTCGACTACGCCCTGACCGACGTTCTCTCGTCCCTATGCGCCCTGGTCGCCACCCTGGGCTTCCTGCGGGTATGGTCGCCGGCGCCGGCGCCGGAGTTCGCCATGCCCCGCGTCGCGGCGC
The DNA here is from genome assembly GCA_964242295.1 of uncultured Acetobacteraceae bacterium. Classification (GTDB taxonomy): domain Bacteria; phylum Pseudomonadota; class Alphaproteobacteria; order Acetobacterales; family Acetobacteraceae; genus DASWOJ01. The sequence goes on from CAXTDP010000707.1 coordinate 1,212, forward strand.
CTGCATCGGCTGCGACGGCAAGGGCAGTCGGCGCGGACGTGGTGGCCGTGCGGGCGCGCAGCACGGTGCCGGCCTGGCAGGGTTGGGTGCCTTGGATACTGGTGTCTGCCGTCGTGATCGCCTGGACGCACTTCAAGGTGTTCGCCCTGGGACAGCAAACCTTCCAATGGCCGGGCCTGCACAACCAGGTGCTCATCACCCTGTATGACAAGCCGTATGCGGCGCTCTACGTGTTCCAGCCGTTGGCGACCGGCACGGCGATCCTGCTGTCGGCGGTCCTCACCGCCGGCGTCGTCGGCGTCGGCCCGGGCCGCTTCCTGCAATGCGCCGCCCAGACCTGGCGGCAGAGCCGCGTCGCCATCCTGACGGTGGCCCTGATCGTCGGCCTCGCCTACCTGATGAACTACTCCGGCCTCAACTACACGCTCGGCAAGGGCGTCGCCTCGGTCGGCGTCCTGTTCCCGCTGCTGTCGCCGTTCCTGGGCTGGGTGGCGGTGTTCCTGTCCGGCAGCGACACCTCCGGCAACGCGCTGTTCGGCAACCTGCAGGTCGTGGCGGCGAACCAGCTCGGCCTCAACCCGGTGCTGATCGCCGCGACCAACTCCTCGGGCGGCGTGATGGGCAAGATGATCTCGCCCCAGAACATCGCCACCGGCGTGTCCGTCACCGACCTGCGGGGCCAGGAGGGCGTGGTGCTGGCCCGCACGTTCAAGCACAGCGTCGCCCTGACCCTCCTGCTCGGCGTCCTCGTCGTGCTGCAGCAGTATGTCGTGCCCTGGATGATCCCCGGCTGAGCCCCGGCGCGCGTGGCCGCGCCCCATTCAACCCGCTGGTGGTCCGCAGGCCGGCCTGACCTTCGGACCGGCATCCCGGGAGCTACGGACCCGGGCAGTCCTCGCCCGCTGCGCCGGTTTGCGTCCCAACTGGACGCAAACCGGTGCAGCCTTTTTGTTTGCAAGCAGATTGCAGCCAAGTCCGGACGCGCGGCGGCCATACCATGCTGCAACCCGCTCCAAGCAAACCTCTGGAGGTTTGCGCACAGATGAAAAGCTAAGCAGGCGCGCTCGGCCTGGCATGGCCGCAGGTCATCCGTGTGACAGGCCGCGCAAGCCTGCTTAGGACGGCGGCGCCGTGTCCGCGATCTCCGGCCGGCGCTCCATCGCCGCATACCAGGCAGCCAGCGCCGGCCGGCCCTCCCGCCACCTGTCGTCCGCGAACCGCAGGTCCAGGTAGCTCAGCGCGCAGGCGACCGTGATGGTGCCGATGTCCAGGTGGTCGGCCAGTGGCGCCGCTTGCAGCCGGTCCAGCGACCGGGCCATTGCCGCCGCCTGCCGGGCCATGTTGGCGGTGCGGGCCTCATCCGCCGGGCGGCCCATCTCCATGCGGCGCATGACCGCGGCGTCCATGATGCCGTCGCCGATCGCCTGCAGCTTCAGCGCCCGCCACCGCAACGGCCCGGCCGGAGGGAACAGGCTGCCCTCCCCCACCGCGTCCAGGTATTCGCAGATGACCGGGCTGTCGAACAGCGCCAGGCCGTCCTCCGTCACCAGGCAAGGCACCTTGGACAGCGGGTTGTCCCCGACCAGCGCCGGCGGCGACGCGTGCGGGTTGGTCTCGACCCGCACGATCTGGTCGTGCAGCCCGCAGGCGATCGCGCATGCCGCGACCTTGCGGACATACGGGCTGGTCGGCGAGTAGTACAGCTTCATCGGAACTGGTCCTTCTGGGATCTGATCGCACCGAGCGCTTCGGCGCTGCCCGCCCGCAGGAACGGGTTCTCCGCCAGCTCGTCGCCCAGCATGCTCGGCACCGTCGGCAACCCCGCGGCGCGCAGCCGGTCCACCGCCGCGGCGCGGCTCCGCAGCGCCTGGTTGCTGCCGTCCAAGTGCAGGGCAAAGCGGGCGTTGGACTGGGTATACTCATGGCCGCAGCAGACCAGCGTCGCCACCGGCAGCGCCGCCAGCTTGTGCAGGCTGGCGAACATGTCGGCAGCCGTGCCCTCCAGCAGACGGCCGCAGCCCAGGCTGAACAGCGTGTCGCCGCACAGCAGCACCGGCGCCGACCCATCGCTGACATACGAGATATGGCCCACCGTATGGCCCGGCGTATCGATCACCCGCAGCTTGGACCCGCCCAGCGCCACCTCGTCGCCCTCCCGCACCGCCTGGTCCAGCCGCGGCAGCCGCCGGGCGTCGGCGGCGGC
>CAXTDP010000708.1:0-3407 GCA_964242295.1 uncultured Acetobacteraceae bacterium
AGCGACCGGCCATCTTGCTGTCGCGGACCGGCCATCAATGCTGTCGCGCTACACGGGAGACCATATATCAGAAAACCGCTAATCCACTGCCTGTCGGCCATGCGGGCGAGCCGGAGGAGATTACCGACTGGATCTCTATGTCGTGCGCTAGAGCTATAGCACGGGGCAAACAGTCCTGGTGGCTGGCGGCGGCCTGTTCGTGTAAGGGGGAACGTGCGGCCGACCTGGGTTTAGAAGGGTCACGTCGAGAACCCGCGCACGCGCTTCCTCACCCTCGAAGAGCATTTCGCATTCCCCGCCTTGGTCCAGCGCGTCGGGCGGAACGCTATCGACTTGCGCGACCATGGTGCATGGATCGGACGTGCGGGCGCAGTTATCCCAGCCCTGGCGTGCGGTCGAGCACATGAATAGCAAAGTCCACCTCAGTCGGGCGACGCTCGTCGGTGTGTGAGCGCAGCCAGTTGCCGATCTAATAGCTTCGGTCTCCTACAAGAGCGCCGATGCACACTTGCTACGGCGGTAACCTTTTATCCAGCGCTCCAGGCCGTCAACTCGTCCGCTCGCCAGCCGGTGTCCACGGTATAAAGGTCTCCTGGGCCGCCCAGGACGTTGACCGGCAGCGCCGAGGGTGTTGCCTCCGCCCACTCCGGGCCGGGCATGCCCAGGTGGGCGAATTTGGCCCAAGCGCCAAGCATGAGGGCGGACAATGCTGCCGCCTCAGGACCGGAACCCACCTTCGCGGCAAAGAACGGGTCGCGATGGGTGCCGAACACGAAGGGGATTTCCGAGGTGTGCGGCACGCCGTGCGCCGGTGCGGCCAAGGGATGCGCGAACTCGTAGAGATAGGCCGGATGACCTGACGCCGCGTGGCGCGCCGCCGCAGTGCGGGCACGCAGGCGGAACACGATGTCGGTATAGGCCGCGATCCAAACATCGAGCGGCGCCGCTGCATCGCCGCGGCTCCGCGCCGCATCGGCATAGGCGTCCACGATGCGCTCAGTCGCCAGCCCGGCCGCTTCAGGGCGGTAGATGGCCGTGAGGTCGCGGACCATGCCGATGAGCTGCGTCCGGTCGGCCGGCGGCTGCAGGCCGGGAATGGGCTTGCCGTCCGGGCCGACCAGGTCATACCAGAACGTCGCCTCTGTCCGGGTGGTGCCGATCAGAAGGGGGATCGCGGGCAGGGCGGTATCGCGCGGCCAGGTTCGCAGCACCGTGCCGTCCAGCACCGGCAGCACGGGAGGCCGTCCTAGGCTCCGCACCATGGCCGGGTCACGGGCCAGTTGCAGCTCCGCCACGTGCAGGGCCGTCGCCGGCAGGCGCCGCAGCCCCGGCACGTCCGTGTCAAGCCGTTTCGCCAGGGCCTCCGCGTAGGCGGCAGCGGTGGCGACCTCTGGGAAGCCCGGGGCGCCATGGAGCGACCCGCTCTCGATGATCGCCTTGTGCAGCAGCCCGGCATTGCGGCCGTCCCCGGCGATGGACGCCGTGGAGGACCCGCCGGCCGACTGCCCGAACAGCGTGACGTTGTCCGGGTCGCCGCCGAAGGCCGCGATGTTGGCCTGCACCCAGCGCAGCGCCATGACCTGGTCCTGCAGACCCCAGTTGGCGAAGGCTCCGGTGTCGCCGTCGGCCAGCGTCGGATGAGCCAGCCAGCCGAGTGCCCCCAGGCGGTAGTTGACCGTGACCACCACGACGTTGCCGACGCGCGCCAACTGGGTGCCGACCGTCCCTGCGGCGTCGCCGCGCCCGGCGCGCCAGGCGCCGCCATGCAGCCACACCATCACCGGCCGCCTACCGCGCGGATCGGGCGTCCAAACGTTCAGGAACAGGCAATCCTCGCTCTGGAGCGTAATCGGCTCGTAGAGCCAGGCCGCGCCGCCGCCTAACGTCTGGATGGCAGCAGCGCCGGCCTGGCTGCAGTCGCGCGGTTCGGTCCAGCGCGGGGCAGGGCAGGGGGAGGCGTAACGCAGCGGCCCGATTGGCGGGGCGGCATAGGGCAGGCCGAGAAAGGCCGTGACCCCCTCGGCGGTGACACCGCGTACCGGCCCGCATGGCGCGTCCAGCTCCGCAGCCCGTGCAGCGGCGGCCACCAGTACGCCCGAGGCTGCCGCGCCGGCAATGAATAGCCGGCGCCCTATTGGTTTATCCAACATGCTGCTCCTCACGCCTCAAAGCGCCTCACCTTCGGAGAAGGTAGCAGCCTGGACAAGCCTGGTCATGGTTGCCGCCGGCCCGCCAGCAGCATCGCCCACTCGCCATACGCCGCTGCCGACGTGAAAGGCTGTTGTTGCTTGCTCCGTCTAGAAAAGTGCGCAGGGTTAACGGGAGTCCGTCAGACGGTATGGCATCGCCGCAAATCACGCGGACCGTTGACATAGGAATGGCAAATAGCCATGCCTGTCCTGTATCGAGGCACGCGAGTCATTCGGTTCCATAGTCCGCTGCCTACCCAGGAGGGGCTACCGTCTGGGACACCGCCAGTCACTGAGGTGGAGATCACGACGGGTTGCCGATGCACCGTCAAGCCGCCTCCGGGCGCTTAGCTCTGCGCCAGCCGAGCCGGCCGTGTGCCATCCAGCCGCAAGCTCCCCCTCGTCAACATACCGCATGCAATCAGGTCGGGTGGCGTCGCGGCAAAAACACTTCAGACATCCTGACCATCTATCAGTCGGGCCCGTCTCACGACGAGCCACGACGCGACGTGGTGCCTGGACAGCCCTGTGGCTGGACCCGATAAGCGGAGGCGACGGGAACACCCCGGACACGCACTGCCGGAGGGCACGCCCATGGAGTTCGCCGCCTACCCGTCTCTGAAGGACAAAGCCGTCTTCGTCACCGGCGGCGCATCCGGCATCGGTGCCGACATTGCCCGAGCCTTTGCCGGGCAAGGCTCGCGTGTCGGTTTCGTGGACCTCGATGCCGGGCGGGGCGAGGTCTTGGCGCGCGATCTCGGGGATACCGTGCACTTCGAACCCTGCGATCTGCGCGACATCGATGCCCTCCGCCGCGCCTTCGCGGCACTCAAGGGGCGCGTCGGCGCGGCCGAGGTTCTGGTCAACAACGCTGCGCGCGACGACCGGCACCCCTGGGACGCCGTGACACCCGAGTACTATGACGAGCGCATCGCCGCCAACCTGCGCCACATGTTCTTCGCCATCCAGGCGGTCGCGCCCGACATGGTCGCGGTCGGGCGGGGGTCGATCGTCAACATGGGCTCGAACTCGTGGTGGGAGGCTGGGGGCGGCATGCCGGTCTACACCACGGCCAAAGCGGCCGTGCATGGCATGACGCGCAGCTTCGCGCGCGACCTCGGTCCCCACCGCATCCGTGTCAACACGGTGGTGCCGGGCTGGGTCATGACGGAGCGGCAGAAAGGTAATTGCTCAGGCGCCCGGGCTGGACGCAGGCTG
>CAXTDP010000709.1:0-627 GCA_964242295.1 uncultured Acetobacteraceae bacterium
CCGTCATCCGCGTCGGCGGCAGCACCGAGGTCGAGGTGAAGGAGCGCAAGGACCGGGTTGACGACGCGCTGCACGCGACGCGTGCGGCCGTCGAGGAGGGGATTGTGCCCGGTGGTGGCGTTGCCCTGGCCCGGGCTTCGCTGATCCTGGCGCAGCTCAATGCCGACAACGAGGACCAGAAGTTCGGCATCGAGATCGTCCGCAAGGCGGTTCAGGCGCCGTTGCGGCAGATCGCAGCCAACGCCGGCGAGGACGGTGCGGTGATCGGCGGCAAGGTGCTGGAGAATGCCGAGTATGGGTTCGGCTTCGATGCGCAGTCCGGCACCTATCGCGACCTGGTGGCGGCGGGGATCATTGATCCTACCAAAGTGGTTCGGGTCGCGTTGCAGAACGCGGCGTCGGTGGCCGGGCTGCTGATTACCACCGAGGCGATGGTTGCCGAGCGGCCGGAGAAGCGGGTGCCTTCGATGCCGGCTGGCGGCGGCGGTGGCATGGGCGATATGGACTACTGAGAACTTCTCTTTCTTCTTGAAAGAGGCGGGATGGAGGGGGTCCTGGCGGCGACGCTGGGGGCCCCTCCGGCTTTTTGTGCGGATGCTACTGGGGTGAGGGCGGCGCTTGTGGCCT
>CAXTDP010000709.1:637-3384 GCA_964242295.1 uncultured Acetobacteraceae bacterium
TCACCCCAACCCTCTCCCGGAGGGAGAGGGAGTAGCGGAGGCTACTTGGCTTCGGCTTCTTCGGGCTGCTCGGCGGCGTGGGATAGGGCCTCGCCTAGCGCTTGGATCTTCTCGGCACCTTTGCCTTCGGTCTTCTTGGCGATGGCGACGGTTTCCTTGCCCAGCTTGGCGACGAGCTTGCGGATGGCCTCGCCGTTCAGCTTGTCGGCATGCAGGTGCTTCTTCAGGGACTCCAGGTCCTTGACGATGGTCTTGGCGGCGGGGCTGTCCACCTTCTCGAGAGTCGCTTCCCAGCCCTCGATGTTCTTGGTGGCGGCGGCAACGGTGAAGCCCTTTACGCCGTCGGCGATGTGCTTGATGGTCGCGTCGAACTGCGGCATGTCCCGCTCCTGTAGGGGCACGCCGCGGGATGGCGGCGTGCCGGGTCAGAAGGCGTCAGGGCCTGGTTGGTTCCGTCCGTATGACCAGCCAAGCCGTCACTTCAGGTTACATGGCCGAATGGCTTCCGGCACGAGCGGCTGGGCCGGAGGTTCGAACACTGCCAGGTATTCCGAGCCGCCCTCCATCTGCAGCGTCGCGACGCGTCGGTAGCCGACTGCGTTCAACTCACAGTCCAGCAGGGCTGGCGGCGTGCCGTGTTCCTGGGTGGCGCGTGTGGTGTCTATGATCGCCACGCGGGCGCCGGGGCGTAGCGCGGGCAGCAGGTTCACCATGAGGCCGAACGGCTGCTGTATCTCGTGATACATATGGACCAGCAGGGCCAAGTCCACCGAGGCCGGCGGCAGGCGGGGATCGTGCGCGTCGCCCAGGCCGATCGCCACGTTCTGCAGGCGCGACCGCGTGACGCGTTGCTGCAGCCCCGCCAGGTATTCCGGCACGATGTCCTCCGCCAGCACCCGTCCGGTTGGGCCGACCCGGTGGGAGAGCCGTTCCACGTAATATCCGTTGCCGGCGCCGATGTCGGCCACCGCCATGCCGGCCTGGATGTGCAGGAAGTCCATGACCCGTGCGGATTCCCCCGCACGTTCGCGCTGGTCCTCGCTGGCCCAGCGGTCGGAGATGATGGAGGCGACCTGGCGGGCTGGCGGGGGGAAACGGTTGGCGGGCAGGCCGAGGGGGCCGAGCGGACCCACCTGCGCCTGGGCCGCGCCGGCAAGCAGGGCGAAGACGGCGGCTGCGATGATCCTCATCGGCTTGGGCCTATCGCAGCAGGCGAAGCAGGGTCTGCCCGGCGTCGCTGGCAAGTTCCTTGCGGTCCAGCGTGCCGTCCTTGTCCGGGTTGGCGAGCAGGAACGCCCGCTCGACGTAGGCTAAGTATTCCGCCTTGCTGATCTTGCCGTCGCCGTTCGCGTCGGCCTGCCGGAACTCCTGGCCTTTCAGGACCGGCGCGGCTTCCTTCTCGTCGAGGCTGTCGTCGTTGTCTGGATTGAGCTCGTCGAAGTGGGCGGCGGCTGCGCTTTTTACTTCTGCAAGGCTGAGCGTGCCATCCTTGTCTATGTCGTAGGCGAGCATGGGGTCGGACTGCCGCTCTTCGGGGCGGCGGGTCACCGGGCCGGGATCGGTTTGCGCCAGCACGACCGGGGGTGTCGCGGCCTTGGCCGCAGGGGCAGTGGTCAGGCCCGCGAGCGTGATCGCCGCGGCGAACAGGGCCTTGGTGGTTGGCATGGGTGCATTCCTGTGATGTCGGCACCTTTACGTTGGTGCAGCCGCCGGATTTGCGAGGAATGCTGGCGGGCTGCATTCCGGCTGGGACGGCATCAATCCAACTGACTGGCACCAGGTGGCGTGGCGGTGCGTTCCACTGCTTGCCGCACGGCGTCTTGGAGGGAGGGCGGCCGGCCCTGACAACTGGTCGTCGGGGCCGGCCGTGGGAGTTCCGGCTTGCTAGCTCCGGCGTGCCGGGCGCAAGGCGCCGCTTGGTACGGCGTGGGTCGTGATCTCTGCCGCCGCGACCTCACCCCGGATCAGGTCGGCCGACGTGACTGCCTTGCTGCCGATCATCGCGACCACGCCGTAAACAACCTTGGCGACGAGATCGAGGATGGTGAGGCCAGCCGTCGCCGGCGTCGGCGCAAGCAGCCCCAGCCCGTCTGGGCCAGCCAGCACCAGGAGGGGGTAGATCAGCCACAGCACCGTCAACAGGATGGCGTTGCGGACGTAGGTGTCGCGCCGGACCTGGTCGCGCGCCCGCGCCTCCTCCATCAAGGGGCCGAACAGCACCCACAGCACCGCGAGGAAGGCGACGCAGCTTGCGGCATACCAAACCCACTTGATGAACGGCACCTGCGACGCGCCGAAGAACAGGCCGGTCACGATCATCACCAGGTCGGATGTGAGCAGCCCGGCAACGAGGCCGACCCGCCGCCGTGCGCCGTGCAGGGCAGTCATGGACAGGCCGAGCAGCAGCGCCGGGGTGGTTACGGACCAATCGAGGTAGCGGGCGAACAGGAACACCCGGCCGCTGGACAGCGTTGCCTCACCCTGGTGGACCGCCATCGCGAAGTAGGAGACTGCGGCGAACAGCGGCACGAAGCCGTGGAGCAGGCTGTGCGCCTCCTCGTCCTGGGTCCGCCGCCCCCCAGCGGCGAACAGCAGCACGGAGCCAGCCAACATGCCGACCGCGCCGATCCAAAGCCAGTTCGTCTCGTTCATCCCGTCCATTCCTTTGTCCATGCCGACATGCGCGCCGGAGGTCACGCCATTGCGCCAGCCGGGTCAACATTGGACGGAATGCCCCGGCTTTCCTA
>CAXTDP010000710.1:0-3381 GCA_964242295.1 uncultured Acetobacteraceae bacterium
CGTGCCTTCGCCTAGCACGCCGAAGAACACGCCGCCGATGGCCGCCACGCCCAGGGCGAAGGCGATTTGCTGCACCGTGGAGAACACGCCCGATGCCGACCCGGCATCCGCCGCGGGAATGCGGCTGCTGCCGACCACGGTCGCCACCAGGGACGGCAACGCCAGGCCCTGGCCCAGCCCATACATCACCAGGATCGCCGCCAGCAGCCGCCCATCGAGTGCCGCTCCGTCCGCCGCCCTGGCGAGCAGGACGATGCAGCCCAGGCCCAGCACCATCAGCGACGTGCCCAGGTTGATCACCCGCGGCCCGAGCCGCCGGGCCACTCCGGATGACAGGCGCGACCCGGTGACGAAGCCGATCCCGAACGCCACGAAGGTCAGCCCGGTCGCCAGCGGTCCCATGCCGAAGCCCTGCTGCAGGAACAGGGTGATGCTGAGGAAGAACGACGCCAGCCCGCCGAAGAACGTCACCGTCATCACCAGGCCCAGCGAGAACGCCCGGTCGCGGAACAGCCGCAGGTTGACCAGGGGCACCCGGCCCCGCGCCTGCAACGTCCACTCGTAGGCGACGAAGGCCGCCATGACCGGCAGGGATAGGGCGATGCACCAGAGGGACCAAGGGGGCCAGTTGGCCTCGCGCCCTTCCACCAGCGGCACGGACAGCAGCAGCAGGGCGGCGGTGCCGAGGAGGATGCCGCCGGGGTCCAGGCTGTGCGGCCCGGCGGCGCTGGATTCCGGCAGGATCAGCCGGGCGGCGATGGCTGCGACGACGCCGATCGGCACGTTGACCAGGAAGATGGGGCGCCAGGTCAGGCCGTGCGGGTTCCACTCGATCAGCGCGCCGCCCACCAACTGCGCGGCGATGCTGGCCGCGCCGATGGTCACGCTGAACCAGCCGATGGCCCGTGCCCGCTCGCCGTCCGGGAAGGTCACGCGGATGATGGCCAGGACCTGCGGGTTCATCACTGCCGCGGTCAGGCCCTGCAGCACGCGCGCCGCGATCAGTTGGCCGGGCGTCAGCGCCAGCCCGCATAGGGCGGATGCCACGGTGAAGCCGGCCATGCCCCAGACGAACATCCGCCGGCGCCCATACAGGTCGCCCATGCGGCCGCCGGTCACCAGCAGCACCGCGAAGGCCAAGCCGTAGCCGGCGACGACGAATTGCAGCTCCGACGGGCGGGCGCCCAGGTCCAGCCGCATGGCCGGCAGCGCGACGTTGACGACGAAGAAGTCGAACGATGTCAGGAATGCCGCTGTCAGCACCAGGGCCAGGCCGATCCAGCGCCGGGGGTCGGGTGCCTCGGCTAGCGTGGATGACAACCGCTAGGCCGCCACGACGCCGACGCGAACGCGGGTGCGGGGCAGGCGGCCTATGTGGCCGTGCATCACGCCGCCGGGGACGGCCGGGCCGCGGCGGGCCGGGGCGGCAGGGAGCGTGGCAGCGGCGCCGAGCAGGGCGCGTGGGGATGTTGGGTGCATGAGGTCGTCCTCCTGGCGGCAGCGTAGCAGGGTAAGTGAAAGCTCGCGCCAGGGCAGACGGCGAGGGCTGGCGGGGGACGGCCTTCCTGTTCGTTCTCCCTCCGGGAGCGAGGGCGGGTAGGCTTCGGCCTCGCTCCCGGAGGGGTAAGGGAGGCAGCGCGATCTGCTCCTTGTTCCTCCTGGTCGGCACCGGGATGCGCCACCGTGCGGCGGGGTGGGGTTCGAGGCTCCGTCAGCCAGATGCCCGCACCTTGGGCAGCGCCGGACCCGTGCGGCGGGGATGTGTGCAGGATGCGCGCCAGGGGTGCCACTTTGCGGTCCGCATGCCATATATCGGGCTTCCAGCGTTGCCAGCCCTGGTGCTAACGAGCGCGCAAGCGGCGGCTTGCGCGGGCACTGCCATGCCCAGGCCCGCCGGGCGAGAGATGTTCATGGCTTGTCGAGGAAATCCGTGCGTGTCGCATTCCACCGTATTGCCTGACCCGCTGCCGTTCACCCTTGGTCTTGCCGGGCAGCGTGTCCTGCTGGTGGGGGGAGACCGTTCCACGGTTGCCTACCTGGAGGGCCAGGGGGCGGCGGTGCGGCGCATTGACGGGCCGGTGGGTGCGGGGGACTTGCATGGGGTCAAGCTGTGCCTTGCGCGGGCAGGCGACGTGGCCACGCGGGCCGCGGCGCAGGCTGCCGGGGTGATGCTGGGGACGCTGCCGGAGCCGGCGCCGCGCCGGGGCGGACGGGCCAGCCTGGTCGGGTGCGGGCCTGGGGCCTTGGACATGCTGACGGTGCGCGCGGTCCAGGTCATCCGCGACGCCGATGTGGTGCTGCATGACAAGCTGGTCGGCGTGGAAATCTTGGAGCTTGCCCGGCCCGGGGCGCGGCGCGTGGACGTGGGGAAGCGCTGCGGCCGGCATGCCATGAGCCAGGCCGCGATCAACGCGCTGATCGTCCGCTATGCCCAGGCCGGGGCGCATGTGGTGCGGCTGAAGGGTGGCGATCCGTTTGTGTTCGGGCGTGGGGGCGAGGAGCTGGAAAGCCTGCGGGCCGCGGGGGTGCCGACGGAGGTGGTGCCGGGGATCACGGCGGCCCTGGCGACGGCGGCTCGGCTGGGCATTCCGCTGACGCATCGCGGAGCTTCGCGCAGCCTGCACCTGATTACGGCGCATGGGGCTGATGACCGGCTGCCGGAGCATGACTGGTCCGCCTTGGCTCGGGCTGGAGGGACGCTGGCGGTTTATATGGGGGTGCGGACCTTGCCGCTGCTGGCGGCGCGGCTGCTGGAGGCCGGGATGGCGGCGGAGACGCCGGCGATTGCGGTGGAGAATGCGACGTTGGATACCGAGCGGCGGATGCCGGGGACCCTGGGCGGGATTGCCGAGGCGGTGGCTGCTGCCGGGCTGACTGGGCCGACGCTGGTGCTGATTGGGGCTGTGGTGGCGATGGCGGATGTGGACGGCGTCGTGCGGCAGGTGCGGGCGGCTTGATGGGGTGGTGACCCTTCTGGGAAGAAGGGCGAGGTGAGCAAGGCCGTAGGCATGGAGCCTGGTCTTTTGGGGCCTCGTATTTACTTTGGAGGGGGCGGCGCTGGTTGTTTCCCTCACCCCGGCCTTCTCCCGGAGGGGGAGGGAGTTGTTTAGCGTGTCGCGTTGTTCAGCGGTTGATGGGACTTGCATTGGATCACACTGTTTCTGAGGACCGGGCTGCTGTGGCTGATGAGCATCGGTTTGCTCAGTATGTCCGCACGCTGGGGCGTGGGCCGGGGCGTAGCCGCAACCTGACGCGGGACGAGGCTCGGGACGCCTTGGGGATGGTGCTGGGGGGTGAGGCCGATCCGCACCAGGTCGGCGCGTTCCTGATGCTGCTGCGGTATCGCGGGGAGGACCCGGACGAGATGGCGGGGCTGGTGGA
>CAXTDP010000711.1:0-3380 GCA_964242295.1 uncultured Acetobacteraceae bacterium
GGCAAGGCGGTGAACCCGATGATCGTGCGCGGCCAGGTGCACGGCGGCGTGGCGCAGGGCGTGGGCCAGGCGATGCTTGAGCGGACGTCCTACGACCCTGAAAGCGGTCAGTTGCTGTCGGGCAGCTTCATGGACTACGCCCTGCCGCGGGCGGCGGACCTGCCGGACATCGAGGTGGACCTGATCGAGGTGCCCTGCCTCAGCAACCCGCTGGGGGTGAAGGGTGCCGGCGAGGCCGGGGCGGTCGGCAGCCCGCCGGCGATGATCAACGCCATCGTGGACGCGCTGCGCGGGTCCGGAGTGAAGACGATTGATATGCCAGCAACGCCCGAGAAGGTGTGGAAGGCAATCCACATGGCGCAAGCGGCTTAACGAGGCCTGCCCTGCTCCCTCTTCTTCCGGCAGAGGGAGCAGGGCGAGGGAGCGGGCAAGTGTCGCGCTGGCCCTTACAAGGACCGTTTGCAGGTGCCCAGGCAGTCTGCCGTTCCGCAGCCAAGCCCCCTCATCCCGACCCTTTCCCGGAGGGAGAGGAAGAAGAAAGCCGGCTGATCCATTTCGGTCGCAGGGGCAACCCGCCTGGACCCCCGGCGTTGTCAGGCCATCATCAACGGAGGCCTCAATGTCAGATTACAGCATGAACGACGCCAAGGCGCAGATTGCCCAGCTTCGCGACCAGGTGCAGAACCTTGTGTCCGAGCGTGTGACTCCTGCCCTTTCTAGCGCCGCCGGCACTGCGGAGGATTACGCCCGCCAAGCCCGGGACATGGCGTCGGACCAGGCCGAGATGCTGTCTGACCAGGTGCGGGAATCACCGCTGGCGGCGATTTTGATTGCTGCCGGCGTAGGTTACCTGCTCGGCCGCATCGCGCGCTGATCCGATGCGCGCAGTCGAGCTAGCCAAGGTTGCTGCGAATGCGGAGGCGCTTCGCCTGCGCGAGATGGCAAGCCGGCAGTCCATGCGTGCGGTTTACGGCGGTGTCGCCGCCGTGTTCGCGATCGGCGTGCTCGTGTTGCTGCATGTTGTCGCCTACAACGTCATGGTCCCAAATGTCTCGCCAGTGGTGGCAAGTTTGATCTTGCTGGCGGTAGATTTGGTTATTGCCGGGGCATGCGGCTTGAAGGCGCTCAAGAGCGTGCCTGGCACCGTCGAGACCGAGGCTTTGGCGATACGTAAGCAGGCCGTTCACGACATGCGAGGATCAATTACGGCCATGTCTCTGGCCGGAGAGGCCCTGGGCTTTGCCGTGCGGCCCAAGCGTCAAGTGACCCTTGTCCGTCCGCGCGGCGCGGTTAGGATGGCTGGGGAAGTGGCTTCGCGCCTGCTGCGCCGGTAGCCCTTCAGGCAGGCGAACTCTGGCCGGACGGCAGGACTGCGGCTATAGGGCCGGGTGATCTTTAAGGACACCTGGCCCTTGTCGCTTCCAGACTCATCTAATTTGATCGCTCGCCGCCAAGGGCGGATTGGACGCATCACCCTGAATCGGCCGAAGGCGTTGAATGCTTTGGACATGGCCATGGTGCAGGCAGTCCATCAGGCACTCGACGATTGGCGGGATGACCCTGCAATCCATGCCGTGGTCATTGAGGGTGCGGGGGGCCGGGCGTTCTGCGCCGGTGGTGATATCCGGTTGGTCCGCGACCTGTCGTTGGCAGGGGACCACGCTGGTATCGAGGCGTTCTTCACCGCCGAATATGCTATGAACCTGGCCATCGCCCGATTTCCTAAGCCGTATGTGTCCCTGATTGACGGAATCTGCATGGGCGGCGGGATCGGGCTGTCCATCCATGGCACGGCGAGAGTCGCGACCGAGACGGCGATGTTTGCCATGCCTGAAACAGGCATTGGCTTATTCCCGGATATCGGGGCCAGCTATGCCCTGCCCCGGCTTCGCCCGGGTTGCGGGATGTATATGGCGCTGACCGGAGCGCGGCTGGGCGGGGCTGACGCGCTATGGGCTGGTGTGGCGACGCACTATGTGTCGCGCGAAACCCTGGCCGAACTGGCGGATGAGATCGCGGAGGAGGGCGTGGCGGTGCTTGGCAGTGCGACGGTCCCTACAACGGACGCCCTGCTGCCTTACGCCGCCCCTCACCTGCGCGCCTTTGAGGCGGACAGCGTCGCCGGAGTCGTCGCGGCGCTGGAGGCTGACGGGTCAGACTGGGCGGACGAGGCGTTGCAAGCGATTCATGCCGCGTCGCCCAGCTCCGTCATGTGGTCGTTCAAGTTGCTGCGGCGCGGCGCCGGGCGGACACTGGAGGACTGCCTGCAGGCTGAGTTGGCGCTGACCCGCTATGCGACGCGGCATCCGGATTTCCTGGAAGGGGTGCGCGCGATGGTGGTGGACAAGGACCGTGCCCCGCGCTGGTCGCCGTCCAGCCTGGCGGCAGTGGACCAGGAGGCGGTCGCGGCGATGTTTGCATGATGCTGCAGACGGCCCGGCTGCGCTTGCGTCGCTGGATGCCATCCGACCTGGACCCGTTTGCCACGCTGAACCGGGACTCCGAGGTGATGCGCTACTTCCCTGCCTTGCGGGACCGGGCGGAAAGCGTGGCCTCGATGGAGCGTTTCGAGGCCAGCTTCGAGGCGAATGGCTTCGGCTTCTGGGTGATGGACTTGCCGGACGCCGGGTTCATTGGCTTTTGCGGCCTGGCAGTGCCCAGATTTACCGCGCACTTCACGCCGTGCGTCGAGATCGGCTGGCGGATGGCGCGGGCGCATTGGGGCCGGGGCTATGCGACCGAGGCCGCACATGCGGCGCTGGCGGACGGGTTCAGCCGACTGGGTTTGACGGAGGTCGTCGCTTTCACGGCGGAGGGCAACCTACCTTCGCGCCGGGTTATGGAGCGGATCGGAATGTCCCGCGACCTTGCTGGGGACTTCGACCATCCCAGCGTCCCGCCGGACCATGCCCTGTCCCGGCATGTGCTCTACCGGATCGGTGCCCTGGAAGGGTCGTAGGGGCGGAAAAGCACAGCGCCTTCCGCCATGGGCCGGCACTTCATGGTGGCGGAAGGCACTGCGCTTTTCGCCCTACGCCGCCCGTCGTCAGCGACCGACCAGCACCACCCCGGCGACGATCAGCCCCAACCCCGCCATGCCCGTCCGATGCAGGGATTCCTGCAGGTAGAACCGGCTGAACAGCAGCGTGAACACCACCTTAACCTGTCCAGCCGTCCGGATCAGCGCCACGGGCGCCAGCGCGAACCCGGCGAACCAGCAGGCGGACCCGCAGGCCGACAGCATCCCGACCCACATGCCGCTGCGCCAGCCGGTGAAGGAAGCGCGTAGCCCCGCCGGCTCTCGCCATGCCACCCAGGCGCCCTGCATCGCGGTTTGCGGCGTGTTGGTCACGACCGACGCCAGCGGGGCCGCCATCACC
>CAXTDP010000712.1:0-3380 GCA_964242295.1 uncultured Acetobacteraceae bacterium
AAGCGTCAACCCGGCTCTGCCAAGCTCCACGTGTAACCCGGCTTTGAACCACGCCTCGAAGTGCACCAACGCCGTGTGCTGTCTATAATGGCACGCTCGGTTCCGGCTTCGGACAGAAGTTCCACCCGGCCAATGACCCTTACCCGCCAATGGCAATCGCCGCCTGACCCCCAATCTTGCGACAGTCCCGCGGGAAAAACGGGGGCAGATTGCGATTGGTGGGGCAGGCGGGGGGGGGGCGCCGGCCTCAGCCCCGCTGGTCGCTTCCAGCCCAAACCAAGTTCGCCGCGGTCCGTTGAAGCTGCGCGATCAGCATCGCCACCGCATGCGGGAGCGGTCGGTCCCGTCCGGTCACCGCCAAAAGGGAGACCTGGATGTCGGCGCGAAGCGGACGGACGACGAGACACTGTCCGAGGCCGGGCATGAGCGGGATGGCCGGCATCACGGCAATCCCGGTGCCCGCGGCGGCCAAGGCAAAGCCCAGCTCCGACTGCGTGCACTCAACAGCGATGTCGGCCCGTTGCCCGATTGCGGCGAATGCCTCCCCCAGCAGTCGTCCCCAAAGCGGCCGTTCGGCGGCGGTGACCAGCCGTTGACCGACCAGGTCGGTGATGCCCAGAACCGGCTTGGACGCCAGTGCGTGCCCAGGCGGCAACACGCAGACGATCGGCACGAGCCGCAACACGTGGGTGTCGATCACCACGGCCTCGAGCGGACCGAAAGTCAGGCCTAGGTCGGCCTCTCCGTTCGCGACCCTCTCGACCGTGTCGGCCGGCGTCAGCACCTTCAGTCCAACCTGCAGCAGCGGCTGCGAGGCCAGGAACTCGGCCATCGCCTGCGGCAGCAGCACCTGGTTGAAAGCCGAGACGGTGGTGACCGTAATGCGCCCGGTCAGCTGCCGGCGCAGATCGCGCGCGAGGCGCTCCGCCGCCTCGAGCCGGCCGAAGATGCCGTCTATTGCGTTATAGAAGACGCGGGCTTCGGGCGTCGGATGCAGCCTGCCACGGGTCCTGCTAAACAGCGGGAAGCCAATGCGCTGCTCGGTATAGCGCAGCAGCTTGCTGACCGCCGGTTGCGATAGGCCCAGCATGCGTGCCGCCTCGTGCTGGTTGCCGCTGCGCATCACGGCCCAGAAGATCTCCAGGTGCCGCACGTTCAGGTGCGACGTGCGCTCGCCGTCATGTGTCAGGGTCGTTCCCATCGCGTTAGCCTCCGCCCGGACGACCAGCCTGTCCAGCAGAGCCATCGATGCCGTGGGTTATCGGTTGCTGCAAATTGAGTATTGGACAGCCGACGGTCGGAGGCCAACGATTGTCGTATGGACAAGCCGGGCAAATCGGCGCCGCGGGAGACGTTTGATGAGGATAAAGTTGCGCAAGCGCTGGCGCGTGGGCCGCTAGACGGTGCTGCTTACTGGGATAAGGGTGGTTGACTGGAGTGAGGGCTTGTCGGCGCCCTTTGCCGCGCGCCTGCTCGGCGACCTCGGGGCGGAGGTGCTGCGGCTGGAGCGCCCCGACGGCGATCCACTGCGGGATCGAGGGCCGTTCTGGCCCGGCGAGGATGGCCCCGACCGCAGCGCGCTATTCGCCTACGTGAACGCCGGCAAGCGGATCGTCGGCGGCGAATTGGATGACCATCTGGCCGGCGCAGACCTGCTGATCGAGTCGCAGGCGAACGCGCCTGATACCGTCGCCTGGCAGGCGAGGCACGCCAGCTTGGTCGTTCTGTCGTTGACGCCGTTCGGTCGCCGGGGGCCCCTGGCCGGGGTGGCGGCGACTGATTACACGCTGCAGCATCGTGCCGCCTTCGCTTGGAACATGGCCCGTCCAGTCGGCGATCCGGCGTCTCGCGGACCCCTGGCCGGTGCCGACCATGAAGGGCCTCTGGCCGTCGGCGTCACTGGCGCTCTAGCCGCAATGTGGGGCCTGCTGATCACGCAAAGCGGGGGGGTCGCGCCGCATATCGATCTGTCGAGCCATGACTTCTACGCACACATTGCATTTGAGGGCCTGGCCGAGTGGCTGTCCGGAACGCGCGAGTTCCCGCGAGGCCGGGTTCGACGGGAGGGGACGGAGGCAGCCGGCGGGCTGACATGGATTCTACCCTGCGACGGCGGCTGGGTCATGGTCTCTCCACGGGAGCAGCACCAATGGGACCGCTGGACCGGCTTGCTGGGCCAACCCGCCTGGTCGCGCGACGCGGCGTTCTGCGGCACCCGCGTGGAGCGCCGCCGCAACTGGTTCGAGCTGCAGGCCGCCATGTCCGATTGGTCGAAGACCCGCTCTCCGGAGGCGGTCTCGCGTGAGGCGCAGGCGGTCTCGGTCGCCTGCTTCCCGGTCAGCACGCCCGCGGCGCTGCTGCGCAACGCGCAGCTGCTGCATCGCGGCCTGTTCGACCGGCTGACCTCGCCCGGTGGCCGGACCACGGCGGTGCCGGGCCTGCCGATGCAGGTTCGGACGACGGGCGGAGCCGAGTTGCCCCGGCAACGCACTCTGTCCAGCCCGGCGCAGGGTGCGGCCTGATGGACACGAACCGGCAGGCCGGCACGCTGGGTGGCTTGACGGAGCCCCTGCCGCTGAGTGGCCTGCGAGTGCTCGACTTCAGCTGGATCATTGCCGGGCCGCTGACCACCAAGATGCTCGGAGCCATGGGGGCGGACGTGATCAAGGTGGAGTCCTCCACCCGGGCCGAGCATGCCGTCCGCGGCGGATCCTATCCGCTGCTGAACAACAATAAGCGCAGCATCACCGTCGACATTACCCGGCGGGAGGGCCAGGACCTCCTGCACCGCATCGCCGCGCTGAGCGACGTTGTGGTGGAGAACTTCTCCGCCCGGGTATTGACCAAGCACCGGCTCGGCTACGAGGACCTGCGCGCGGTGCGGCCGGACCTGGTCTATGTCTCTGCCTCTGGCGTTGGGCGGACCGGGCCGCAGAAGGACGCGCTCGCCTACGGGACGCTGCTGCAGGCGTATAGCGGCCGGGCCGGGCTGATCGGCGAGCCGAACCTGCAGCTCGAGGCGATGGGCATCTTGCCGATCTGGACCGACCCGGTGACGGCGATGTGGGAGAGCCTGGCGGTCCTCGCCGCCATCCACCATCGCCGCCGCACCGGCGATGGCGCTTTCCTGGACCTTTCCATGCTGGAGGCAACGGTCGCATTGCTGCCCGAGGCCTTGCTGCGGGCCGGGCTTGGGCAGGACGGACATGGGCCGGGCGGCAACGACGACGGCGAGTCCGCGCCGGGCGGCTGCTTCCCCTGCGCCGGCGACGACGCATGGGTGGCGGTGGCAGTCCGCACGGACGCGGAATGGCGGGGCCTGTGTGCCGTCATGGAGCGTGCCGACCTTGCCGGGCTCGACCGGCCGGCGCGCGAGGCCG
>CAXTDP010000713.1:0-3378 GCA_964242295.1 uncultured Acetobacteraceae bacterium
CACTGGCCCAACGGCACGATCAGCCCGGACGACTCGGCAAGCCCGATGAAGAACTCCGGCTCGATCGGCCCCCGGGTCGGGTGGGTCCAGCGCAGCAGCGCCTCGAACCCGACGATGCGGAGCGTCGCCGCATCGCAAAGCGGCTGATACGCCAGGGTGAACTGCCGCCGGGCCAGCGCATCGGCCATCTCGCCCTCGATCAGCACACGCTCGCGCAAGCCGGTGTTCATGCCGGGCTCGAACAGGGCATAGTGGTTCCGCCCGGTTTCCTTGGCGCGGTAAAGCGCGGTGTCCGCATTCCGCAACAGCAGGTCCGGGGTGTCACCGTCCGCGGGATGCAGGGCGACGCCGATGCAGCAGCCGATCTCGATCCGCTGCCCGTCAATCTCGAACGGCGCGGCCAGCGTCTCGACGACGCGGGCGGCTAGGCTGGTGGCGGCCGCGGGATGGTTCGTATGCGGCTGGATGATGGCGAACTCGTCCGATCCCATGCGGGCGATGGTGTCCCCTTCCCGCAGGCTGCCTGACAGGCGGCGCGCCACCGCAGCCAGCAGCCGGTCGCCGACGGCATGGCCGCTCGTGTCGTTCACCAGCTTGAAGTTGTCGAGGTCGAGGTAAAGCAAGGCCAGGCCAGGCCCGCCACCCGCCAACGCCGCGAACGCCTTCTCCATCCGGTCCCGCAGCAGCAGCCTGTTGGCCAGTCCCGTCAGGCCGTCATGGTGGGCCAGGAAGCGTATCCTGTCCTCCGTCACCTTGCGGAACAGGGCCGGGCGCATCGCGTTCGCCAGCGTGCCGATGTCGGCGATGATGTCCGGCAGGTCCCGCCGGTCGGTCTTGAATGCCAACGACACCCCGAACCGCTCCTCCTGCACCCAGATCGGGTAGCTGACCTGGCACTGCAGGCCCGCCTGCATCGCGGCCTGCATGAGGGCATAGCGCTCGGGGTTCTCAACCTCGGCATAGCTGAAGCCGCGTGGCTGGTTGCGGCGTATGGCGTCGGCGGTCATCGAGTTGCCCCACGTCACCGGCGCCGCCGGCGGACGCCGGTAATAGGAGTCCGCATCGAGGTCGTCCGCATTGAACCGGCTGATCTCCTGCATCTCATCGCCCGGCGAGGTCAGGCGCCAGATGCGACCAACCGCCGCGCCGTGATGGCTGCACAGCTCGCTCAACATGTTGGTCAGGGCATCGGCGACCGATCCGGCCTCGGCTACCAGATGCAGCATCCGTTCCGTCCGTGTCGCGCGCTGCGACGCCGCCTGCTGCTCCGCATCCCGGCGCTGCTGGACGAGGTGGTCGGCAATCAGCCCAGCAAGCAGCCCGAGCGACCGCCGCCCATCGGGAGGCAGGTCGCCGTGCGCGGACCGATACAGGATGCACAGCCGCCCCATCACCTCGCCCGTCGCCGACACCAGGCCGGCCGCTGCGAAGAACCGCCCCTGCAACCCCGTCCCGTGCGGAGCCGCGGCCTCGCAGGACACCGTCGTTTCCGGCCCAGTACGCAAGCGGCGGCACAGCTCGATCAACGGCAGGACTTCATCGGCGTCCAGCCCGGCAGAACCGGCCGGCGCCAGGCCGCCCTCCTGCTCCATCACGATCATCGCCGCTTCGGCGCCATGCGCCGTAACCGCGAGCCAGGCGAATGCGTCCAGCCGCCGCCGTTCCAAGCCAGGCAAGCTGTAGGCGGCGCCGGGATGGTGAATGGTGATGTCCTGCTGCTGCAACCCGCTGTTCCCTCCACGTGAACGTCAAGCCGGCCCGGGTGACCGGCGGCGGGCAATCAGCAGCCCAACATGGCGGGACGGTCACGTCCTTGCTCGATGCGCCGCAATCCAACCAGGCATGTAACAACTGTCAGGAGCATTGGAAGCATCCCGGCCCAGCAGCTACCGCCGCATATCTCGCTGGCAAACCGCCATGCCCGGCTGCCAGGCGCCGCTTCGGCGTACTTGCCCGTCCCTTGCATGCCCTCCAATCGCGCGAGTTACCCTACCAGGCAATGGCCCAAGGAGCATAACCTAGGAAATGATGCTTGTAACGTAAACACGCACGCTGGTATGAAGCCACCATACAATCGGCAGAGCATAACGCAACCGTGCCCCAACGGTCCGGTTCCGGCGCACGGAGCGTCATATGGCGAAGTCGAGGCGGCGCAGCACAGCCAAGCCTGGCAACGGCAACGGGATGCGGGCCGAGGGCACTGACCCACCCGCGCCGCAGGGCGGCTGCACGCCACCCGGCTCGACCCCGTATTGCAATCCTCAGGACGCTGCCAACCCGCTGCCGCCCAGGCCTGCCGAAGACGAAGCTGCAACCAGCACCGTCCTGGCGCCGCTATGGCGCCGTAACGGCGTGACGGCCTTGCGTCCGCTGTCCCCCACGCAGCACGAGCGGGAACTCCGCGACCTGATCCGTCCCCACTTCGACGCGGCATACTACCTGCTGACCAACCAGGACGTGTGCGACGCCGCCCTAGATCCGCTGCACCACTACGTCCGCAGCGGCAGGCACGAAGGCCGCCGGCCAGCCCACTGGTTCGATCCCGGCCATTACCGCGCCTCTTACCGGGAAGTGGAGGATTCCGGGAGCGACCCGTTCTCCTACTTCCTCCGTTTTGGACGCGCCCAGGGTCACACAACCACCCGGCGCAACGCCGCCGCCCGGAGCGCGGTCGCCGCCGCCCGCGGTCCCCGCCCCCAAAATCCCCTCGCTGGACCCCGCCCCGGACCCAACAGCGTCATGCACCTGCATCCCGGCATCCTGCTGCACGAGCTGCGCAGCCGCCTGTCCGGCGCCCGCGGGCTGACCGTCGCCGTCAGCCACGACCGCTACCTGCAAAGCGTCGGCGGCATCCAAGTCCTCGTCGCCAACGAGCAGGCGGCGTTCAACGCCCGCGGCGAAGCCTACCTGCACCTCGCCCCGGCGGTCCCGATGATGACGCTTGCCCCGGACGGCCCCGGCCCGCACTACCTGCACGCCACCATGGACGGCACCTACCTTGGCGCCGCCACCGGGACGGACCTGCTGCAGGCGCTGACAGCCCTGGCCCCAGACGTGCCCGAGGTGTGCCGCTTCGTCGTGCATTGCCTGTTCGGCCACAGCATCCCGTTGCTGGTTGCCCTGTATGCCTGCCTCCAGGCCGCCCTGGACCAGGCGCCGCCTGCGGTGTTTTGGCTGCACGACTACGGAACCCTCTGCGTCGGCCACAACCTGCTGCGCAACGACGCCGCGTTCTGCGACGCGCCGCCGCCCGGCAGCACCGCCTGCAGCATCTGCGTTTACGGCGGCGAGCGCCCAGCGCACCTGGCCGCGGTGCAGGCGCTGTTCCGCTCCATCCCGTTCCACGTGGCCGCGCCATCCGCTGCGGCGCTGGCGCTC
>CAXTDP010000714.1:0-3375 GCA_964242295.1 uncultured Acetobacteraceae bacterium
CGAGCCGGCACCGCTGCTGCAGGACCTGGCCGACGAGCTGGCGGAGGCCGGGGAGGCGGTGGCGCTGGCGGCGCGGATGGATGCGGTGCTGGCCCGGCTCGCCTGCCACGGCAGCATACGCGCGGGACGGCGGATGCTGCAGCCGGAGATGGATGCCCTGCTGCGGCAGATGGAGGCGACCCCGCGGGCGGCGACGTGCAGCCATGGCCGGCCGACCTTCCTCAGGCTGTCGCGGGCAGACGTCGAGCGGATGTTCGGGCGGCGGTAGGCTGGGGGCGGACGCCGGGGGGTCTCCAGGCAGCGAATTGATACGTCAGGCCAGCGCAATGTCGCCAGACAACTACTATCCTCCCTCTCCCTCTGGGAGAGGGTTGGGGTGAGGGAAAGCCATACGAGCACACGATGCCAAATCTGGCTCCGCTGCTCCGCGGGAGAACATAGTCCTGGCTGCCTCCCTCACCCCAGCCCTCTCCCGGAGGGAGAGGGAGAAGATGGCGCTTTGTGTTTGAGCGTATCTTCCGGGGCGGGGATGGCGCCGGGCCGCGCGCCGCGCGTCAGGCCGGGGCTGCCGAAGCCTTTGTTTTGGTCTTCTTTGTGGCCGGGCTTGTTTCGCTCAGTTTCTTGGCGGCGGCGCTCCGGGCTGCGGGGGTTTTGCCAGTCTTCATTTCTTTGGCGGCTGCGCTCTTGCTGGCCGGGGCAGCGTCTTGCGCCGCAGCGGCCTTGGGTGCCGCCTTCTTCGGAGCAGCCTTCTTCGGCGCGGGCACGGCGGGGGCTTCGGCCTTCGCCGCCTTGGCGGCGGGCTTTGCCGCGGCCGGCATCGCTGCCGGGACCTTGGCCGGCTTGGCAGCGGCTTTCGCCGGCGCGGGCGCCTCCGCCGGCTTTGCCGCGGCCTTCTTCGGGGCTGGAGCGGCCGGCTCCTTCTTGGCCTCCACTGGCTTGGCCTCCACTGGCGCGGTGGCCTTGGCTGTGGTCTTCTTCACGGGCGCCTTCTTCGCCGGGGCATGCGTGGCGCCGTTGGCTTCAGGGGCGGCCTTAGCTTTGGCCCGTATTGCCATCGCCTGCGCCCGGGGGCGCTTGGTAGTTTCGTCGCTCATCGTGGAAGCCTTTCTTGACCGGGTTGCATCGTGGACGCAGGGGCGGCAGCTCGGCGGGGAAAGCACGGCCGGGGCTCGGCAGGGTCCACGCATGGCCTCCGCGGCGGCAGCGTCCCCTTCGCGGCGCTGCGCCGCGAATCCAGGACATGCCCGCTGCTTCCGCTGTCACGCAACTGCATAGTATCTGTCAATAAAAACCAGCAACGACTCGCACAATGACACCGATCCGCCGCAGCGAGCGCCGCGGCGGACGGGATCAGGTCAGCGCTGCGCCAGCGGCACGAAGGCCAGGTCCTCCGGACCCGTGTAGTTGGCGGCGGGCCGGATGATCTTGTTGTCCACCCGCTGCTCGATTACGTGCGCGCCCCAGCCCGACGTGCGGGAGATGACGAAGATCGGCGTGAACAGCGCCGTGGGCACGCGCATCTGGCTGTAGGAGACGGCGCTGAACCAGTCGAGGTTGGCAAACATCCGCTTGGTGTCCGCCATCACCGCCTCGATCCGGTCGGCGACCAGGAAGCCGCGCATGTTGCCCGACGCCTCCGACAAGCGGCGCGCGACCTCCTTGATGACGACGTTGCGCGGGTCGGCGATGGTGTAAACCGGGTGGCCAAAGCCGATCACCACCTCCTTCGCAGCGACGCGGGCGCGTATGTCCCGCTCGGCGTCGTCGGCCGAGGTATAGCGGGCCTGGATGTCCAGCGCCGCCTCGTTGGCACCACCATGCTTGGGGCCGCGCAGCGCGCCGATCCCCGCGGTGATCGCCGAGTAGATGTCCGACCCCGTGCCGGCGACGACGCGGCAGGTGAAGGTGCTCGCGTTGAACTCGTGCTCGGCATACAGGATCAAGCTGGTGTGCATCGCCCGCTCCCATTCGGGGCCGGGGCGCTCGCCGTGCAGCAAATGAAGGAAGTGGGCGCCGATGCTGTCGTCGTCGGTTTCGACCTCGATCCGCCGGCCGTTCTGCGCGTAATGGAACCAATACAGCAGCATGGAGCCGAGGCTGGCCATCAGCCGGTCGGTGATGTCGCGGGCGCCGGGGTGGTTGTGGTCCTCCTTTTCCGGCAGCGCGCAGCCGAGAGCGCTGACGGCGGTACGCATCACGTCCATCGGGTGGGTGGCCGCAGGCAGCGCTTCCAGCACCACGCGGACCGGGGCGGGGATGCCGCGCAGCGCCTTGAGCTTGGCCTTGTAGGCCGCGAGTTCGGCGGCATTCGGCAGCCAGCCGTGCACGAGGAGATGGGCGATCTCCTCGAACTCGCTGGTCTCCGCCACGTCCAAGATGTCGTAGCCGCGGTAGTGCAGGTCGTTGCCGGTGCGGCCGACGCTGCACAGGGCGGTGTTGCCCGCGGTGACGCCGGACAGGGCGACGGACTTCTTCGGCTTTGGTGCGGTTTGGACTTCGGACATGGTGCTTCCCCAAATGTGAGACTGCTTCCTTCTCCCTCTCCCTCCGAGAGAGGGCCGGGGTGAGGGGGCGGGCAAGCGCTGTCCTCACCATATCAGGGCCGTGGGCCACCGGCGCCGGCGGTTCCCCGCTCCGCAGCCAAGACCCCCTCACCCAACCCTCTCCCAGAGGAAGAGGGCTTCTCAAAACACCTTTAGAAGATGCCGGGCTTGCCCTCTTGCACCGTGCCCTCGGGCATGGCGACGTGCAGGCGGTGCAGGTCGCCGGCGCGCAGGTCCGGCAGCTCCTCGCAGGCTTGCAGGAAGCGGCCGGCCTCGGCAGGCGTGATAAGCCCCTCGGTCATGGTGCGGAACTTGTTGATGTAGTCCGGCCGCTTCCACGGCGTCGCGCCTAGCGGATGCGCGTTGGCGACCGCCATCTCGTCGGCGATCACGCTGCCGTCCTTCATGCGCAGCTCGATACGTCCGCCGAAGGCCAAGTCCTCGTGCCGGCGGGCGTGGTAACGCTCGGTCCACTTCGGGTCCTCGACGGTGCGTATCTTGTGCCACAGCGCCACCGTGTCGGGACGGGACGCGCGTTCGGGCGCATAGGAGCGGACATGGTGCCACTCACCGTCCTGCAGGGCGACGGCGACGATATACATGATCGAATGGTCCAGCGTTTCGCGCGACGCATGCGGGTCCATCTTCTGCGGGTCGCCGGCGCCGGTGCCGATGACGTAGTGGGTGTGGTGGCTGGTCTCGATCACCACCTCCTGCACCTGGTCCCAGTCCCCGACCTGCTTGCCCATGCGGAACGCCAGGTCAATCAGCGCCTGACTCTGGTATTCCGCCGAGTGCTGCTTGGTGTAGCTGTCCATGATGGCGCGCTTGC
>CAXTDP010000715.1:0-3373 GCA_964242295.1 uncultured Acetobacteraceae bacterium
GAGGCGGCGCGGCGGCGGCCCGGCCTGCCGGTGCTGCTGACGACGGGCTACACCGGCGGAGGCGCCGCGGCGGTGCCACTGGGACTGCCGCTGCTGCGGAAGCCATACCGGATTGACGACCTGGCGCAGGCCGTGGAACGGGCGCTGCCGGGGGCGGGGCAAGCAGTTGGAACCTGCTGGCAGACTTCGGGAGGCAGTTGAGCGGCTATACCCGGTGTTCGCCGCCTGTCCGCACCGCCGCTTGTCCGCACCCAGGAAGCTGCGTGGGTTGCCATTGCGCCACCCGGCCGCAACATCACTCCCCCGAAAGCTCCCGCCGCCGCTTCTCCAACTCCTCTGAGTAGCGCCGCAAGGCATACTGCTCCGTCAGCACTCCGATCACCTTCATGCCGTCCGCGCTGTCCACCACCGCAAGTTCGTCGCTTTCGGCCGTTTCGAACATGCGGACCGCCTCCTTGATCGTCATCTGCGGCAGCAGCACGGTCTTCCGGTGGTGCACGATCTCCGCCAGCCGGGTCGCCTCCTCCGGCGCCGAGTGAGCCTCGGCCGTCGTCAGGATGCCGGCGTAGCGCCCCGCATCGTCCACCGCCACGACACGCCCGGTGCTGCCCAGGGGGAAGTCCCGGCGGAACGACGTCAGCATCATCCCCTCCGGCATCCGGCGATACTCCCGCCGCATCATCTTCCCCACCGTCAGGTTCCGCATCCAGCCGATGTCCACCGCGCTGCGGATGCCTTCGCCCCGCAGGTGGAAGCGCCAGGTCGCGAAGCTGTAGCCAAAGGTGCGGCGGACCGTGATGGTGCTGACCACGCTGGCTGCCAGAACCGCCACCGTCATTGGCAGGGACCCCGTGCTTTCCAGCGCCAGGAACGCCATCGTCAGCGGTCCGCCCACCACGGCCACTGCCAGCGCGCTCATGCCCACCAGTGCGCAGATCACCGCCGGCAGGGCTTGCACCACCGTCACCAGCGCCAGCACGCCCGCAAAAAGCTTGCCCAGCAGCGCGCCCAGGAACAGCGATGCGAAGAACAGCCCGCCGCGGAAGCCCGAGCCGATGCTGATGGCCGACGCCACCGCCTTAAGCAGGATCAGCAGCCCGATCTGCTGCAAGCCGTATGGCGCATCCAGCGCAATACGCAGCGCCGAGTGTCCGGACGACAGTACCGACGGCGACAACAGCGCCAGCCCTCCAACGGCCAGGCCGCCGACAGCCGGACGCAGCCAGACGGGCAGGCGGCTGCGCCGGAATAGGTCCTCGACCACCGTAACGCCGCGCATCAGCGCGATGCCGCCCAGCGCGCACAGCATCCCAAGTGCCAGGATCGGCACGTAGTCCACCGTCTCGATCTGCGTCGGCACCCGGATGTCGAAGCCGATGTCGCCACCGGTCAGGATGCGCATCACCGACACGGCGGAGATCGCCGCCATCACCACCGGCGCCAGCGTCGCAAGCGAGTAGGTGCCGATCACCAGCTCGAAAGCATAGAAGGCGCCGGTCAGCGGCGCGTTGAACGCCGCCGCTATGGCCGCCGCGGCGCCGCATCCGACCAGCAGGCGCAGGTCGTTGCGCCGGACCCGGAACGCCCGGCCGACACGGGACGCCAGCGCCGATCCGATCTGCGCATAGCCCGCTTCCAACCCGACGGAAGCGCCGACGCCGTTGGACCACACGGTCTGCGCGACCACCACCAGGCTGTCGCCCAGCGACATGCGCCCGCCATACAGGGCGTTGGCCTCGATCGGGTCCACCGTGCGGCGCAGCCACCACCGGGCCAGGCCAAGGCCGGCAACGCCAAGCACGAGGCCGCCCAGGCTCGGCACCAGCAGCGCCCGCAGCGCCTGCACGTGGACCTGCGCCGAAAGGAACTCGCCGGACTCGAGGCCAAACAGCAGACGGTGCATCAACTGCGCCGTTTGTTCCATGGCAACCACCACTAGGCCCGCCACCAGCCCGATCGCGGCGGCCAGAATGACCAGCCATATCTCGTCTGCGCGCACCAGGGCGCGCAGGGCCTGCGGAGCGTGCGCAACGGCGTCGAACACCGCCCGCCGGTCACGCCGGACGCGCGCCGCTCCCGCGGTCCCGGATGGGGAGGCGGCGGTTGTGCGGAAAGGGGACATCGGGAAAAGGACCAGACGCAGCAGAAAACTCCGTGCGGCCCACCGCCGACGGCTGTCCCTTACTGTGCCCCGAATGCGCCCGGTTCAACCAGCGATTCGGCTCGTTTCAGCAAATAAATGCGATGTTTCTAAATTGCCGCAATTCCGGGTGACGTCATTTAGGCAATTGCCGCCGTCCGCTCCGTCCGGGTTGCCTCCAAATCGTCGTCAAGGAAGGCCTGGATCAGCTCCGGCAGCGGCTCATGCCGGATAAATCCGAGGGATGGGCTGCGGGACGCGGCGAATGCGGCAGGCCAGGCGCCGACGATGGCGGCGACGGCGGGGTCCGGGCGACGGTCCACCAGGGCGGACGCGCCGGGACGCACACGGTCCAGCGCCGCCAGCATTTCACCCGTCGTGGCACTCAGGCCCGGCGGATTGATGCCGCGGTCGGCACCGAGCAGGGACGTGTCCATCACCGCGGCATGCAGCAGCCAGTCCACGGCCCGGCGCGGACTGCAGATCCAGACCGCGAAGTCGTCCGGCACCGGCAGCGTCGCGCGCAGGCCCAGCAACGGCTCCCGCAGGATGGCGCTGACGAAGCTGCTGGCCGCCGCGTTCGGCCGGCCCGGGCGGATCACCACGGTGGGCAGGCGCAGGCTGACGGCATCCAGGAACCCGCGCCGGCTGGCGTCGGCCAGGATCAGCTCGGCTGCCGCCTTCTGCGCGCCGTAGGAGTTGCCGGGCGCCTGACGCGCGTCGTCCGCCACCACCGCGCCCTGGCCACCGCTGAAGCTGGCGACGGAACTGGTGAACACCACGCGCGGCGCCCCAAGGCCGGGTGCGGCCACCTGGCGGCAGGCATCCACCACCGCGTCCGTGCCGCGAAGGTTGACCCGGCGGCCCAGGTCGTAATCGGCCTCGGCCGCGCTGCTGACCACGGCCGCCAGGTGGAACACCACGGACGTTCCCGGTGGGACCGCTTCGGCCGGCAGTTCGGCCAGGTCGCCCGCCAGGCTGCGGATGGGAAAGGCGGCTGGAGGTGCCGGGGCGGCAGTGAGGTCGAACAGGGTCAAGCCGCGAATCGGCGTGCCGCCCAGGGCGCCCTCCGCCGCGAGGCGGGCAGCGATCTTGCGCCCTAGAAACCCGTTGCCGCCCAGGATCGTGATGTGCATGAACTGCCCCTCCCACGGCCAGGACTAGCCGCCGCCCGTCAGCCGCGCAATCTTGCGGCATGTGCGCATCGCCTGCAGACCAGCCCCCAACCGAGCC
>CAXTDP010000716.1:0-3370 GCA_964242295.1 uncultured Acetobacteraceae bacterium
CGCTTGGTTGACGGCCGGGCTACGCGCGTGGGACGGGCGCTGCCTGGCCTCCCGCTTGGCGTTCTCATGCGCTTTCGCGGTGCAAACCCGCGCCCACGTCATCCTCACAGCGTTGGGCGGCTGATCGGGTACGCCATGGGCCGCAGCCCAGGCGCAGACCGCCGCCCACCTTACGCGATTGCCGTCCCAATTCTCGGACAGCCGTGCGTGATTGTCGTACAGCAGCCAGAACAGCGGCGTCCGCACGGCCTCACGGGCTGGTGCTGCGGGTAGGTTGGGGCTTGGCGTCGGCTTCGTCTTGCGCATGCCCGAAGGCTGCAAACGGTGGGTGCGAACGCGAACACGAACGCACGCGAACGCAGCCCAGCGCACACAGACGCACATGAGCGCACGCGAGAAGATGGGATACACCATTGCATCCATGCTGGATGCCTTTTTGGACGGGGAGCGCGTTCGCACCCGACCAGATGACGCTGCTTCCTCACCTGAAGGGGTAAGGGGCATGAACAACGAGGTTTTCCAAGCACGGGTGCTAGAAACCTTGGAGGCCCAAGGGCACTTGCTGGTGTCGCTGGTGCAGGCCGTGGGTGCCCAGCAGTCGCAGATCGAGATGGCGAACGCCACGCTGGAGGAAGTCGTGGTGCTGCTGACCCCAGAGGAGCAGCCCAAGACCGGTCCCAGCCTTGCCGAGACGCTGATGGAGCTGGCCAACCGGATTGAGCGGCAGACTGCCTTGATCCGCGACCTGACCAAGGTGGTTGTCCAGGCGAACGACCCATGATGACGTTCCGCACGATCAGCGCTGGAGGCATGGGCAAGCTGATCCGGGCTTACCTCACCGAGAACTCCAACTTTGCGCCCGAGCCGGAGGAGGGCAGCAACGCCGCGGTGCTGACCAAATACTATGGCCGGGATGCGCGGGTGTCCTGGCGTCCGGACATGGCGCCGGAGGTGGCGGCAGCGCTGGGCATCGACATCACCAAGCCGCCCACGCCGGAAGCGCTAGACCGATTGTTTGAAGCGAAGCGCGGTAACGACGCCGGGCCGTGGTCGGCCGCCAGTCGGAATATCAGTGCCTACGACCTGACCATCAGCCCCGAGAAGTCAGTCAGCCTGGCTTTCGCCTTCGCCAAAACGGACGAGGAGCGCGCGGCGCTGCTGCAAGCCATCTGGCGGGCGAATGATCACACGATGCGGTACGTAGCCAAGGAAATCGGCTGGGCACGTCGCGGTGATGGAGGAAAGGACGGCGCGGAGCCGGGCGAGGTTGGCTGGTCATCGTTCATGCATTTTTCCGCCCGGCCAACGCTGGCGTTGCAGGACGGGTCGGACGGCGAGACCTACGTTGTGGACGCCGCGGTGCCGGGCGACCCCCAGGTTCACATCCACAACGCCCTGTTCAACGCCGTGGTGACGGCATCCGGACACGTCGGGTCGCTCGACACGAAGGAACTACATGGCCGGGTGAAAGAGTTTGGCGCCCACTTCCAGGCGTTCCTCGCCAACGAGCTGGACGCCATGGGTATCAGGCTGGAATACGACCAGGGCGAGCAGGCCGTGGCCATCGCCAGCATCCCGCAGGCCGTCCGCGATGCGTTCTCAAAGGGCCACAAGGCCACGGTGCACAAGGCCCGGCAGTTCGCCAAGGAGCAGGGGCTGGACTGGGACGCCATCGGCGTGGAGCGCAAGCTGGGCATCCTGAACACCACGGCGGCGAACACCCGGTTGCAGAAGAACGATGGACGCCCCGACCAGTCCGTCTGGGACGACACCGCCGCCAAGCTCGGATGGCAGCACGAAACGGCGATCACGGGCGACCGCCGGGAGGTTCTGACCGATGGGGAACGCATCGCGCGGGCCACCGAGTTTGCGGCCCGTCACATCGAGAAGGAGTTTGCGACGGCGGCGGTGATCGACCAAAGCGTGGTGCGGGTCCATGCCACCCGCGGCCTGATCGGCGTGGGCATCAAGGGCGAAGGCGACATCGAGGCCGTGGTGCGGCGGCTGGAGCGCGACGGCGTCATGGTGAACGGCACCCGGGCGGCGCTGATCGTCGGCGAGATGGACGGCAAGTTGCGGGTGACGAACAGCGTGCAGGTGAAGCTGGAGCGAGACATGGCGGCCCTGGTCCATCAGGCGTCGCGTGCGCCCGCTGGCGCCGTGCCCGAGGCGACATTCCGGCAGGCCGTCGTGGACTCTGGCATCGACTTCACGGGGACCATGGGCAAGGCGCAGTTGGCGGCAGCGGAGCGCTTCGCTTTCGGTGGCGGGTTGGTGTTCCTGGAGGCGCTGGCTGGCGCGGGAAAAACCACGCGCGTTTTGCCCCCGGCAGTGCTGGCCTGGCAGCGTGACGGGCGCAAGGTGTTTGGCATCTCTCAGGCATGGCGTCAGGCGGACGCGCTGAAAGAGGCCGGCGTGGACGAGACGATTGCCGTTCATCCGTTCCTGGCTGGCGTGCAGTCCGGTGACATCCAGGTAGATAGCCGAACGGTGCTGGTCATCGACGAGGCCGCGCAACTTGGCCCGCGGCAGTTCCTGGAAATGATGAAGCTCTGGCGCGACACCGGCTGCACCCTCCGCGGCTTGGGCGATTCGGAGCAGTGCCAGGCCATCGAGGCATCCAGCGCCATCGAGATCATGGTTCGGAACATGACGGACGAGGCCGCGCCGCAGCTCCTCGAAACCGTCCGGCAGAAGACGGCGCGTGCCCGGGAGATCGCGACGCTGTTCCGCGACGGCCAGGCCGCGACGGCGCTGGACATGAAGATCGCCGATGGGCACGCGCACCTGATCGGCGGCGATTACGACCAGGTCGTAAGGCGTATCGCGGCCTTCTACGTGGAACGCCGGGATGCGTTGCAGGAGCGCGGCAGCAAGCGCGGCGTGACCGTCACCGCTTTGACCAACGCCGATGCGGCAGAGATCAGCCGGGCCATCCGGGAGATCTTGCGGGACCGGGGCGAGGTTGCAGGCGCCGAGACGGTCTATCAGGCCATCAACAACCGCGGCGAGACCTATAACCTGCCGGTTGCTGCGGGTGACAAGTTCCGCCTTTACAAGAAGACCTTCGCGCAGATCGACGGCAAGCGGTGCTTCATCGGCGCCAACGGCGACGTGGTGACGGTTCGGGGAGTGTGGGACCGTGGCCTTGTGCTGGAGGATCAGGCCGGCCGGATGGGGCACGTCGAATGGCGCCGACTGCTCGAGCCGACGACCAAGCGCCTGCTACTGGGCTATGGGCACTGCCTCACGGTGGACGCGGCGCAGGGGATCACCTCGGCCGAGCACATCAACGCCCTGCCGCGTGGCAGCGCCGGCATCACAGCGTTCAAGGGCTACGTGGCGGAGAGCCGGCACGAGAACATGTCGT
>CAXTDP010000717.1:0-3370 GCA_964242295.1 uncultured Acetobacteraceae bacterium
CTTGCCCAGGAGGTATCCGTCAACGAACGGACCTTTCCATACGGAACGCGCCATGGCTAATGCTTCCCCTTCGGACGCCGACGGATGATGAGATCATCCGTCCGCTTGTTGTGCCGCGTCTTGGCACCCTTGGTAGGCTTGCCCCAGGGAGTGACCGGATGACGGCCGCCTGACGTCCGGCCCTCGCCGCCGCCGTGCGGGTGGTCAACCGGGTTCATCACAACACCGCGGTTATGCGGGCGCCGGCCGAGCCACCGGTTGCGTCCAGCCTTGCCGAGACTCTGGTTCTGGTTGTCCGGGTTGGACACAGCACCGACAGTCGCAAAGCACTCCGCACGGATGACGCGAAGCTCGCCGGATTGCAGCTTCACCTGCGCATAGCCCGAGTCCTTGCCGACCAACTGCGCGTAGGTTCCAGCAGCACGAGCCATCTTGCCGCCAGCGCCCAGCTTCATCTCCACATTATGGATGATGGTACCGACGGGAATGGCTGCCATCGGCATGGCGTTGCCGGGCTTGATGTCCACCCGTGCACCGGAAACCACCTTGTCACCGGCGCGGACACGCTGCGGCGCCAGGATGTAGGACAGCTCGCCATCATCATACTTTACGAGTGCAATGAAGGCGGAGCGGTTGGGGTCATACTCCAACCGCTCGACCGTGGCAGCAACGTCATGCTTGCGACGCTTGAAGTCTACATAACGGTAGCTCTGCTTGTGGCCACCACCACGGAAGAACGATGTTGTGCGACCGTGATTGTTGCGACCGCCAGTCTTGTTCTTGCCTTCGGTCAGCGTCTTGACCGGCTTGCCCTTCCACAGCTCGCTGCGGTCAATCAGCACGGTCCCGCGCAGGCTGGGCGTAACGGGGTTGAATTGCCTGAGTGCCATTTATCTGGTTCCTCAGCTCAGGCCAGTGGACATGTCTATTGACTGTCCCTCGGCTAACTGCACGTAGGCCTTCTTCACGTCGGAACGGACGCCAGGCCGCCCTTTGAAGCGCTTGGTCTTGCCCTTTTGCACCAGGGTGTTCACGGCAAGGACGTTCACGCCAAACAGGCCCTCGACCGAGGCCTTGATCTCCGGCTTGGTGGCGCCAATGGCGACGCGGAACACGAATTGGTTCTTTTCGCTCAACATCGTCGCCTTTTCGGTGATGACGGGATTGCGGACGATCTCGTACATCGCTTCCCGTGACATCGTGGCGGCGCGCTTACGCGCAGCCAGAACCTGGCGGACGCTCATGACAGCCGCTCCACTAATCCCTCGACCCCGGCGGTGGTCACCACCAGCACATCATGGCGTATAATGTCGTGCACGTTAGCGCCAATAGTCGGCAACACGTTCAGACCGACGATGTTGCTGCTGGCCTGGCGGAATGTATCGTCCACGGTGCGGTCCACGACCAGCGCCGACGTCCAGCCCAGCACCTTCAGCTTGGCAACGAGG
Organism: uncultured Acetobacteraceae bacterium; assembly: GCA_964242295.1. Taxonomy (GTDB): domain Bacteria; phylum Pseudomonadota; class Alphaproteobacteria; order Acetobacterales; family Acetobacteraceae; genus DASWOJ01. The sequence goes on from CAXTDP010000717.1 coordinate 1,449, forward strand.
TCGCGGGTCTTGCCGCTACCGCCGCCTACGGTGTCAAGCACGATGAGCTTGCCTTCTTTCTGCTTCAGCGACAACGCGCTGATAAGGCCAAGCCGGCGAACCTTCTTCGGCAAATCATACTCGTGGCTGCGGACCACTGGGCCATGCACCACGCCGCCAGTGCGAAACTGCGGCGCGCGTAAGCTGCCCTGACGGGCGTTGCCGGTGCCCTTTTGCTTATAGGGCTTCTTGGTGGTGCCGGACACCTCGCCCATGCCCTTGGTCTTGTGCGTCCCGGCTCGGCGCTTAGCCATCTGCCAGTGGATCACCCGGGCAATGATGTCCCTGCGCGGTACTGCGGCGAACAACGAGTCCGGCAACTCAGTGTTTCCGGCGGCCCCGCCATCCAGCGTCTTGATCTCGACTTGCATCTTCCTGTCCCTAGACCGCGGCCGGCTCAGCCGATGCATCCGCTGCGGCACGGATCGAAGCCGGATACGGCGCATCAGCCGGACGGGCCTTTTTCACGGCGTCTCGAATCGTCACGAACTCGCCCTTGCTGCCCGGCACTGCACCGCGCACCATCACCAGGCCGCGCTCTGCGTCCACGGCGGCAACCTCGATGTTCAAGGTCGTAACCCGGTCCACGCCGAGATGACCAGCCATTTTCTTGTTCTTGAACGTCTTGCCGGGGTCTTGCCGGTTGCCGGTGGACCCATGCGAGCGGTGGCTGACCGATACCCCGTGGCTGGCCTCCAGGCCGCGGAAGTTCCAACGCTTCATGCCGCCAGCAAAGCCTTTGCCCTTGGTCACGCCGCACACGTCCACCTTCTGGCCCGGCACGAAATGTGCCGCAGTCAGGACCTGTCCGCTTTCGAGCAGCGCATCCGGGGAGACCCGGAACTCCCGCAGCTTCTTTTTTGGCTCAACCTTTACTCGGGCAAAGTGACCCTTGTTCGGCTGGCTGACGTTCTTCACCTTCGCGGTGCCCCAGCCAAGCTGCACGGCGGTGTAGCCGTCGCGCTCCTGCGTGCGGTTATCCACCACCTGCACCTCGTCCAGGTGCAGGACAGTGACGGGAACATGGGTTCCGTCGTCCTTGAACAGCCGGGTCATGCCCAGCTTCTTGGCGATCAGTCCGGTTCGCATTGGCCAGGTCCTATAGCTTGATCTCGACGTCCACGCCGCTGGCAAGATCGAGCTTCATCAGCGCGTCCACCGTTTGCGGCGTGGGCTCCACGATGTCGAGTAGGCGGCGATGAGTCCGGATCTCGAACTGCTCACGGCTCTTCTTGTCCACGTGGGGCGAGCGGTTCACCGTGAACCGCTCAATATGCGTCGGCAACGGTATCGGCCCGCGAACCCGCGCACCCGTACGCTTCGCCGTGTTCACGATTTCCCGTGTGCTGTTGTCCAGCACGCGATGATCGTATGCCTTCAGGCGAATGCGGATGTTCTGGTTGTCCATGATACTCGATCCAGGTTCGCTGCAGGTCGCCGTTACTTGGTGATGCTGGCGACGACGCCGGCGCCGACAGTCCGTCCACCCTCGCGGATGGCGAAGCGCAGGCCGTCATCCATGGCAATGGGCGCAATCAGCTCAACGTCCATCGAGACATTGTCGCCAGGCATCACCATCTCCGTGCCCTCGGGCAGTTGGACCACGCCAGTCACGTCCGTGGTACGGAAGTAGAACTGCGGGCGGTAGTTGGTGAAGAATGGCGTGTGGCGACCGCCCTCCTCCTTGGTCAGGATGTAAGCCTCGGCCTTGAAGTTGGTGTGCGGGGTGATGCTGCCGGGCTTGGCCAGGACTTGGCCGCGCTCGACGTCCTCACGCTTGGTGCCACGCAGCAGGGCGCCGATGTTGTCGCCAGCCTCACCGCGATCCAGCAGCTTGCGGAACATCTCGACGCCGGTGACGATGGTCTTCACCGTGTTCTTGA
>CAXTDP010000718.1:0-3370 GCA_964242295.1 uncultured Acetobacteraceae bacterium
CAGGATGCCTTCCGCCGCCGACACCCAGGCTTTCGAAACGCCAACGACGATCGGCGGCCAATAGCAGCCGCAGCCTGATTACCTCCCGTAACTTTGCATGCTCTCCAGAGCAGTGGGCGGGATCGTCTGAACATCCATGGCGCGGTCGATCTAGAAACCGGCGAGACCGTGATGAAGGATGTGCTGACGGTGGACGCTCTGAGCATGATCATGCTGCTGACGGCGATTGAGGCGATGTATCCGGGCATGTGACTGGTCCACGTCTTTTTGGATAACGCCCGCTACCATCACGCGAAACTGGTGCAGGCTTGGCTGACTCGGTCAGACTGCCGGATCAAGTTGCATTTTGTGCCGGCTTACTGCCCGCACCTCAATTCGATTCAACGGCTATGGGGGCTGATGCACCGGCATATCACCCACAACAAGTGCTACAGCACTTTCCGGGAATTCAGCACCGCGATGCTGACCTTCCTGCGCGAGGACGTGCCAAAGAACTGGCACGATTACTGCGATGAGATTACCGACAACTTCCGTGTCATAACCCCAACGGAGTTCCGGATTATCGCGTGAACGGAGGATAGCTTGGGCGCTTCAACTCCAGCATGCGCTTGGGCGCGTGGACAGCGATCGCCACTTCGGTCGCCCGATGCTCGTCCGAGTGCGCGCGCAACTCATTGCCGAACACCTGATTTCACCAGTTCATGGTGGCTTTGGCCCGGATTCGCTCCTTACGGCCAAGCGCGCTTTTGCCAAGACGTACGCCTGTGCCAAACAATGTGTTGGATGTGGCTGTCCCGCTGCGTCGGTGTGTGCTCAGTAGTGTCGCTCGACATGGTGTTCGTGCGCGGCGGAGCTACCACGACTACCCAGGACCTGGCCCGCCTCTCAGCTATCCCCTCATTTTTTTCCTATTTGAAATCAGTGGATTGTAGAGCCTGCAGCCCATCGTCGCCTGGACCGGCACAGTGAGTTCGTGCGACTGCGCTTCGTACGTGGCTGATCCGAAGTCCTGGTAAGGTCACGGCTACCTGAAAACGAGGCGCGCAAGTCAAAAATGAAGGGATAGTTGAGGGCCCGCCTGCACGCCGCAGCGCGGCCATAAGTAAACCGCAATTTGCCATAGCACGCGATTGCGCGCTGCAACTGTAATCCCTCTCGCCTGTGACCTGATTGATGTCTTCAGCACCGGTATGACTACAGCGGGTCCGCCGTAATCTGCCCCACTCCTTAATCTATCGCCCAGCTTCCTTCCCCGGCTCGCGCCATACCTGATTGCCTTCTCGCGGCGGACTCGCCCAACCGTTTCGGCGTGACCGTCGCCTTCCAAGCTCGGCAGGTCGCAGGTGATTATGCTGCCGGACCACAGGGCAACTATCCGGTCCATCTGCAGCGGCTAAGGGTGCCTGTTACTCACGAACCCCACGCCGCAAACGCGGCCAAGGGGAGGCTCAGGCCTTCCCTTGTTTCGTATCAACGCGACTTCTTGTAGAGCTTCGTCGCTATCTCGAACATTTCTTCCGGGTGGTAGTCCGGGCTGAACGCGCGCGTGTCGCCCATCAAGTTGTGGATGCGCCCACCCTCGGGGTGGCCGTCGAACACTTCCAGCTCGCCCGGCGGGTCGCCCGGCAACGCCATCTCGCCCTGGCCCCAGATGCCCGACATCTCCTTGTAGTCGTTCGGGCTGAATGTGTACAGGCGGCGGTGCGACCCTTCGTTCAGATACTTCTGGCACTCCGGAATCTTGGACAGGTCAATGTTCGGCGTCGGCAGCATCTTCTCAATCTGCACGCCGGTGATCTTCTTAAGCGCCAGGGCATAAGCGTGGGCATGGACGGACCCGCGCACCAGCAGGTAGCCGCAGACTTCCTTGCCCGTTGCCTCCGTCATGGTCTCGTAAACGCGCAGCTTGTGGATGCGCGCGCCGCATTCCAGATGGAAGTTGTGCAGCAGGTCGATCACCACGTTGCCCGTGACGGTGACCATGTTCATGTTCCACGACGCGCCGTTGCTGTTCATCGGCAGCGCCGCGCCACCGTTGGCCAGGAACGAGGCCGCTAGCCGGATGTCTTTCATGTCCTCATACGGAGCGCCGGTCACCTCCTGGCCGCCCTTCTCGTGCGCTGGCAAGTCCGGCCCGGCGTTCAGCATGTTCACGCCGTTGGACACCAGTTCGACATGGCCCAGCTCCTCAGCGGTGATGCTGGCGACCAGACTGTAGAACGGGCGCAGCTTCTCCTTGCTGCGGAAGGCGAAGCTTTGGAACATGTAGTTGCCCAGGGTGGACATCTCGCCATACTTGCCGCCCAGCAGCTCCTGCAAGGCCGCGGCGGCGTTGGGGTCCTGCTTCTTCGGGACGGGTAGCTCGGCTTGCAGCTTGTCGATTCGCATGAACATAGTCATCACCTCTATATACTTGGTAGGGGTATAACACCGGCATGGAACACGAGTTCATCGACGGTAAGCTTTATCTGCGGCGCGATGCAGCCGAGAAAGAACCGATCTTGCAACGGTTAAGCCGGGTTGAGGGCCAGGTGCGCGGCTTGCGGCAGATGATCGAGGCGGACCGCTACTGCTTGGACGAAGTCCAGCAGGCCAACGCGATCACGGCAGCTGTGCGCGAGGTTGTCCTGCTCATCATCTCCCAGCACCTGACGGCAGGCATCGACTACGCCGTGAAATCCGAGGACAAGTCCGCTGCCATCAGCGACATGATAAGCGTGCTGCGCACAGCGATGCGGCAGTAAGGGCGTAGCCGACCAACAATGCTGATCGCACCTGCCTCATCATGCTTCGGTCACCAAGGGTGGCCAAGACACCGTTCAACGGCGAGGCGCCAACACGGAGAAGCTGGCCACCCGACAGACAACAGCCAGAAGCAAGCTTATCCCAACCGCAAACCCGTCCGAGAACGGACGGGACCACCCCAGTAACCGGGGCAAAACCCCGAGATTACCTGCATTTTGGGCTTCCCGGAAGCGGGCGAGTACGATCCGTTCGGCGCATGGCAATACCCCCAACCTGCTGAGCCTATCGCGCGCCGATTTGGAGGCGTTGTTGGCCGGGCTGCTCGGCCAAGTCGCGGAGCTGAAGGCGCTGGTTGCTGCGCAGCGTGACGAGATTGCGCGACTAAAGGGCTTGAAGGGCCGTCCCTCGATCAAGCCGAGCGGGATGAAGAGGAACACCGAGCCGCCCCGCGGCGGCAAGAGTGGCAAGCAGCGGCAAGGCGACGCCACGGATCAAGGTAGAAACCGAGGTGCTGCGGGCCGTGCATTCGCCCGGCTCGCAATTCAAGGGCTATGACCCTGATCGACTCGAGACCGCCCCTCGACATCGCGGCCCAGATCGCTATGTGAACCCATGGCGGGCGGGA
>CAXTDP010000719.1:0-3369 GCA_964242295.1 uncultured Acetobacteraceae bacterium
CTGGGCGGCCTGGCCGCAGTGTTCGACATGCCCAACACCACCCCCGCCATCACCGGCGCCGACCAGGTCGCCTGGAAGCAGGGCTACGCCGAGGCCAACGCCTGGTGCGACATGGGCCTCTACGTCGGCGCCACGAAGCCCAACACCCCCGACCTAGCCACCCTGGAGCAGGGGGACGGCGTTTGCGGCGTCAAGGTCTTCGCCGGCAGCAGCACCGGCGACCTCCTGATCGAGGACGACGCCTCCTTGGAGGCCGTCATGCGCAGCGGCCACCGCCGGGTCTCCTATCACAGCGAGGACGAATACCGCCTGCAAGCCCGCCGTCCCCTGTTCAAGTCCGGCGACCCCTACGGCAGCCACATGGAATGGCGCGACGAGGAGTGCGCCTTCCTCGGCACCCGCCGCCTGATGGCCCTGGCCCGCAAGACCGGGCGCCCCGCCCACATCCTGCACGTCTCCACCGCCCAGGAACTCGAATACATGGGCGACTACCGGGACGTAGCCACCGTCGAACTCCTGGTGAACCACCTGACCCAGATGGCCCCCGAGGTTTACGACCAGCTCGGCGGCATGGGCGTCATGAACCCCCCCATCCGAGGCCGCCGCCATTGGGAAGCCGCCTGGGCCGCCGTCCGCAACGGCACCGCCGACACCATCGGCTCCGACCACGCCCCGCACCCCCGCGCCGCCAAGCTGAAGCCCTGGCCCGACTGCCCCGCCGGCCTCACCGGCGTGCAAACCCTCGTGCCCATCATGCTCGACCACGTGGCCTCCGGCCGCCTGTCCCTGGCCCGCATGGTGGACCTGATGTGCGCCGGCCCGGCCCGCGTTTATGGCGTCGTCGGCAAGGGCCGCCTGGCCGTCGGCTACGACGCCGACTTCACCCTGGTGGACCTGCAGGCCCGCCGCACCATCGAGGACAGTTGGATCGTCTCCCCTTGCGGCTGGACCCCCTTCAACGGCATGCAGGTCACCGGCTGGCCCATGGCGACGATCGTCCGTGGCAACCCCGTGATGCGTGACGGCGAGGTGCTGGGCAGCCCCGCAGGCCGCCTTGTCCGCTTCCGCGGCTGACCCGGCAACGAGGCAACCGGCCACCCCCGCCGCCGTTTGCAGCCGGCAACCCAGGAATTCGCCCCATGAGCGACCACGACAAGCCCCAAAACCAGTCCCAAACCCCCGCGGCCGAACCCGATCCGGTCCGCCGGTCGCTGCTTCTCGGCGCCGGGCTGGCAGCAGGCATGGCAGCCGCGACCGGCGCCGCGGCCCAAACTGCCCCGACCCGCACCGACACCGAAGCGCGCGAGCTGAACGGCAACCCGATGCCGGAGCCTCCGCCCGAAAAATCAGCCGGCCCGATCCGCCCCGGCCGAGGCTCCGCCCTGACCGGCAAGATCGCCGTCGTGACCGGCGGCGCCCGCGGCATCGGCCGCGCCATCGCCGTCGAGTTCGCCGCCAACGGCGCCGACGTTGCCATCCTGGACATCGCCGGACCCGTCAGCCCCGCCTCCGACGCCAAGGCAGCGACCAGCGAGGACATGGCCGAGACCATCGGGCAAATCCAAGCCCACGGCCGCCGCGCCCTGGCGATCCGCGCCGACATCCGTGACATCGCCGCCCTGCGCGCCGCCGCCGACCAGGTCCAGCGGGGCCTGGGACCCATAGACATCGTCGTCGCCAACGCCGCCATCCAGCGCTGGAAGCCGCTGCTGGAGATGGAGGACACCGACTGGAACGACGTCATCGCCAACAACCTGAACGGCACCGCCAACACCGTCCGCGCCTTCGCCCCCGCCATGGCCGCACGCAAGAAGGGCCGCCTGATCCTGCTGTCATCCATGCAGGGCAAGCACGGCACCAAGGACGGCTCCAGCTACTCCGCATCCAAGTGGGGCATCCTGGGCCTGATGAAGTCCGCGGCCATCGAGCTGGGCCAGTACAACATCACGGTAAACGCCCTGATCCCCGGCCTCGTGGACACCCCGCTTACCCGCTACAAGAAGCGTCTGACCGAGACCATGGCCGAGACCGGCCGCACCCCGCCCGAGCACCCGACGCCGCAGCAGGCCTGGGACGTGCGCGCTCCGACGGTGCCGTTGAAGGTAGGCTGGCTGCAGCCGGACGACATTTCGCCAGCCGCCGTGTTCCTGGCCTCCGACGCCGCCGCGATGGTGACCGGCGCCGAGTACGAAGTGACCGGCGGCGACAGCGCAAAGGACATCTAGGCCCCACCGCACCAATCCAATCGGCACCCCGGCTGCTCACGCTCTCCACTCGGGGAAGTGAGCAAGCTGCGGACGCGGTGCTACCCAAGAGTCCCCCAGGGACCTCGCCAACCAGCTATGCCCGTCGCAACGACCCCAGATGGAGCTCTGGATCACCCAGCCGCAACCGGCCCGCGATGACCGGGCGAACCCGTAGCAACACACGGCCTTCGGCATCATACCAACCGCCATCCGCTCCGCCGGTTTCCCGGTGAGCCTCGTAGGGCGTATAAGCGAAGCGTCATACGCCACCCCGCAGCATCGCGTTGCAACTGAACGCGCTAAAGGCCGTCCACCCCGAAAAGGCTGCCTCCAAGCCAGTCAAAGCGAATGGCGCTTGGCATCAGTTACCTGTCAACGCCTTGGGCCAGGGCGCGCGGCGATACCGCTCCTGCGCCGCCGTAGGTGCCAGAGCATCGCCAACGCCGCTGTATTGGCCCGGCAGCCTGGCCGGGTCCTCCCAGCAATCCACAGTCCCTAGGCTGCGGGTGCAGAACACACCCGGTGCCGGCGCCGCATCCCGTGCCGCGCAGTAGGTTTGCCCACGCTCCAGCCGCACGACGGAGCAGTCCCGCCCGCTCAGCGCCGAAACGCCGATGTCCCCGACCCCCCGCCCGAACACCACGACCGAGACGACGTCCACCCCGGCCAGCACGCCCCACGGCGCAGGCGTGCAGGCGGAGACGCCCAGGATCAGCATGAGCCACATTGCGCGCATGCCGCCTATCCTGCCGCGCCCCGATGAACCCCCGGTTAATGGAACCCTCGGTCAATTTGCCCCGCACCCCCCGCGCCGCTATGGTCCGGCCGCACCTGCAAGGGACCGCCAAAGGGCACGATGTGGCTGACATCTTCGACGAGCTGAATAGCGACTTCCGGGCGGAGCGGCTGCGCCAGGTTGCCATGCGTCTTGCCATCCCCGGCATCATCCTGGTCCTGCTGATCGGCGCCGGCATCGCCGGCTGGCAGGTGTGGCGGTCCCGCCAGGCCCAGGCGAACGCCGAGATTGCCGTGTCCTACGCCGCGGCGGCCCGGGACACCGCCGGTCCGGCGGCCGCGGACGGCGCAGCGAACGATTGCGGGCCAGTTTCGGCGTGACGCCGGA
>CAXTDP010000720.1:0-3365 GCA_964242295.1 uncultured Acetobacteraceae bacterium
CCGCACCCAGCAAGCCCCCGCCAAGTCAACACCATTCCAAATGCAATCCCCCTGCCCGCCGCTGCCTCAAGGGTTGCACCTGTGCCGCCAGTGGCGCAACGTTGCGGAAAGCGGCGTCCGGGAGGGATCACCATGCTGTCACGACGGCTTTTCACCGCCTGCGCCCTGTGTGCCGGCGGCGGCGTGCTCACGGCCACGGTCGGCGCCCGCGCCCAGGCCCCGGGCTTCACCCGAACCGTGCTGAACCGGATGGACGGTCCCGGCGACAACACCGCGATCATCCAGATCCTGGTCGAGATCGAGCCAGGGACCCTCGTCGCCCGCCACACCCATCCCGGCGTCGAGACCGGCTATTTCATCGAGGGCGGCGCCACGCTCGGCATGGCAGGCCAGCCCGACCGGGCCGTGAAGCCCGGCGATGCCTTCCAGGTCCCGCGGGAGGTGCCGCACTTCGTCAAGAACGGCCCGGCGCGGACGCGGGTGCTGTCCACCTACGTCGTGGACAAGGACAAGCCGCTCGCAAGCCCGGCGCCCGAGTAGCGCGCACCACGGCGCATGTGATCCATATCAGACGCCAGGCCTGACTGCGTCGGAGCGGGCGCGGCGGGCCGATTGGCCGCCGGGAACCGTGCGCGCGGGGCGATGGCGCCGGGATCGGCCGCCAGGCAGTGCCCTCCCAAGGTCTTGCCGGTGGATCAGGTGCGATCATCAGGGCAACGGAACATGCCCGTCCATCAATCCGCCCGTGCCCTAAGCTTCATGCGGAGGCCGACCGGCGACATCGTGAAGTCCAGGCGTTCGCTCGGCGGCGCACCGTTCTCAGTCCCGACCTCGACCAGCTCGTAATTGCGCGCGATCGTGGCCAGCACCATTCTCATTTCCAGCAACGCAAGATACCGGCCGGGACAGACCCGCGGCCCCGCACCGAACGGCATCGAGGCCGTTGTCAGTTGACGGTTGCCAGCAGCCGCGGCCGCTTCGTCTGCGGCACCTGTTCCAGTGCGCCAACGCGAAGGGCGGAACTCGGCGGCATCCGCCGCGATGCTTGCGTCCACCGCCCCGCTGCGCATCGTGCAAAGCACGAGGGTTCCCGCCGGAAGCGCAACGCCGCCAATCTCGGTCGGCGCATTGTTTTCGACATAGGTCAGCGGGGCCACCGGCCGTAGCCGCATGGACTCGTTCGAGCAGTCCTCGATCGCCGTAAGCTCGCCGGCCGCCTGGATGCTGGCCGGCACGAGGTTTGTGCCGAGCGACACGTCCACCTCGGCAACCAACGCCCGCCATGCCTGGGGATGCTGGTGCAGGAGGTGCAAGGTCCACGCCAGGGTATTTGCCGTCGTGTCCTCCCCGGCCATCAGTACCGTGAACACGTTGCCGGCCACTTCCGCTTCGCCGAGCATCGTGCCGTCGGCGTCCCGCGCAGTCAGCATCACCTCAAGCAGGTTGGTTGGCTGTTCGGCGAGCGCCGGGTTCGCCGCGATGCGTTCGCGGGCGGTTTGGACAAAACCCTTCACCGCGGCATGCCCGGCTGCCAAGTGCCGGTCGAACGCATGATCCGCTGGCAGCTTGACATAGCGCCAAACCGGAAACGGCGCGTTCATGCGGCGCATCAGCACCGGAAGCAGCTTGTCTAGGTTCTGCTGAAAGGTGCTGTGGTCTTGTTGGATGGTATTTACGTCAATCCCGAACGCAAGGCTTGCCGTCACGTCCACCGTGTAGCGCATCAGCGTGGATTGCAGATCAATCCACGCTCCGGCCTGCGCTGCGGCATCCAACCGGCCCTTCAAACGCTCGGTCATCAGCTTGATCAAAGGGAAGTAGCGTTTCAGGTGACTGGGCGTGAAGGCTGCCGTCACCAGCCGGCGCTGCCGCCGCCAGGACTCGCCTTCGGCATTGAACAGGCCATTGACGCCCATTTCATGGATCACCGCCCGCATGGGCTCGAAACGGCTCCAGCCATCCGGCCGGTCGCGGAGGATGCTGGCGATCAGGTCAGGCTGGGATACCACCAGGGCGTTGCGAGGCCCCATACGCAGGCGATATATCGGCCCGTAGATCTTTGCCCAGCTTTCGAGCTGCGCATGGAAGCGGGGAATGTCGATCTGAGGCAAGTTCCCCAGCACCGGCCATCCGCGCGGCCCGTTGAGATCGGCAATCCGCTTCACCCTGATGGCATGTGCCGGCTCCGTCCTGACGTCCATGACGCTCTCCGCCCTTCAGCCCTGGCCGGCAACGTCAATGCGGACGTATACGGGCAAGGCGATCCAAACCTGATTGCACATCTGCCTCACGTTGCATGCTCGCAACAAGTAGCAACACGGCTGCCATGGGACAACTGTTATCAATGACGAGCTTTCATGCAGCAGGCAGGAGCGGCGTTGCAGGGCACCCTGCCGGTGCCGGCCTGCGGCCTCCCGTGGCGACCCATCCGCCATCATGGTCCGAGCAGCGGCACGGCTGATCCTGCCCCGCAGGCATCAGCTAGCCCCTCCAGGCCCAAGCTGCCATGCTGCGCGCCAACGGCCCGGGCGGCTCCAAACGCGCCCCCGGCAGGAGGACGCCCATGTCAGCCACCCCCATCGAGGCCGTGGTTCCCGCCGACACCAGCCTACGCGCCTTCTACACCGACATGACGGCGTCGGAGCGCCGGACCTTCTGGGCCTGCGCCGGCGGTTGGGCGCTGGATGGCATGGACTTCATGATCTACCCGCTGGTGATCGGCACCATCATCAGACTTTGGAACGTGGACCCTGGTTCCGCCGGGCTGGCGATCACCGTGACCCTGCTGGCCTCGGCGGTCGGCGGCTGGCTGGCCGGGTTCCTGGCGGACCGGATCGGCCGGGTGCTGACGCTGCAGGTGACGATCCTGTGGTTCAGCGTGTTCAGCATCGTCTGCGCCTTCACCCAGGACTTCAACCAGCTCCTGGTCGCCCGCACCCTGCTGGGCCTGGGCTTCGGCGGCGAGTGGGCGGCGGGCGCCGTGCTGATGGGCGAGACCATCCGGGCGCAGTATCGCGGCCGCGCCGTCGGCAGCGTGCAGTCGGGCTGGGCCGTCGGCTGGGGCCTGGCGGTGCTGGCGCAGGCAGTGCTGTTCAGCGCCCTGCCGCCGGAGCAGGCCTGGCGCTGGATGTTCGTCGTCGGCGGCCTGCCGGCGCTGCTGGTGTTCTACATGCGCCGCCACGTGGAGGAGCCGGAGATCGCCGCCCGCACCCGGACCGAGGAACTTCGCAGCGGCAACCGCCCCAAGCTGCTGGAGATCTTCTCCCCGGGCGTGCTGCGGACCACGGTGCTGGCGTCGCTGCTGTCCACGGGCTGCCAGGGCGGCTACTACGCCATCACCGGCTGGCTGCCGCGCTTCCTGACCA
>CAXTDP010000721.1:0-3358 GCA_964242295.1 uncultured Acetobacteraceae bacterium
TCCTCGCCATGCTCCCCGGGCCAAGCGGCCCGGCTGCGCGTGGCTCCGGTCCCGCAGCTACGCTGCGCCTTTACCCCGGTCACCAGGCCGCGGCGCTGCGGAGGTGTTTAGGGAATGGAGCGCCATCACCACCGAACACCGCCAGGTAGCAGCCCCAACTGGCCTCCACACCCTGACGTCCAGGGCGGATCGGCACGCGCCTGCCAGGCACGATCCTCACCCATCACCCCGCGCCTGTCCTGACCCGGCATCATGGGATACCGGGCGGCGGCGCATTCTCGGAGACCACCCATGGCCACGATAACATTGAGGGCACTGCCCGGTCATCATGAGCAGGAACCTGGCTATGCCTCCATGGCGACCGTGATCGAGGTCCTGGGCACCTGCCTTGGACAAACCCAAGCCGAGGCGAAGTCCCTCGATCAGGTCCGTGCACTGGTGAAGACCTTTGGCGAGGGCGTCGCAGCCGAGCACCCCGACAAGTCTTTCATGGTGTCGGTCGGCGTCGCCAAGGAGTCGCGCAAGCCTGCCGGCTTCGATGCGGCCAACCAGCGGGATGGCCTGGGCGAACTGGCCTGGATGAAGACCGTCACCAAGGCCAGCCGGGGGAACCCCGGCCTGGCCGCCTAACCACCCGCCACCAGCCCAGAAGGCCCGCCATCGTGCGGGCCTTCTGGGTCTCCCTCGCTGTTCGAGGTCCGGGAGGATGGCGATCCACAACGCGATAGGAACCGACGCCATGGAATTACCAACACACGTCGTGTTCACCACGGTGGCAGCGAGCCGCGTCCAGGCCAGGCGTGCCGTCGAACTGCTGCGAGACCTGGCCGCCAGCCACGGCGCGGAGATCGAGGCATCCGGCGACGGGAACAAGGAAACAATCAACGTGCAGTCGGTTCGGAGCGGCAGCCGGTTGGACACAGGGGAGCAGGATGATGAGATCGCCCGGGCGCTGCCGGGTGTCAGGATCGTTAGCGTGATGCACCGCCTGGATCAGAGCGGGCGGTATGTGCCGGTCCCCTCGACAGCCACGCTCGGAGCCCCGTCGCACGGCCCGTCCAGGAGATCATCAATGCCGACCTAGCCGAAATATTGGACCTGGCCGATCATGTCCGTCAGGCAGTTGTCAACCCGCGATCCCGGCGTGGGGGGATGAAGTCTGCGATCCTGGCGCGGCTTCGTGACCGGGCCAAACTGGACGGGAAGTTCGCCGAGCCGAGACATGACGGATGGCGCAAGCGCACGTCAAGCTATGAACTCCTCCTCAAAATCATCGCTGAGGTGAAGGCAATCGCCGACGAACGACCCTGATTGACTGGCTATACGCACTCCAATGCTGGGTCGCATGGGTGTCCAGCATCCCGTGCTACGGCGTGAACAGGAAGTGCGGGGCTGTGCGGGAAGCTCCGTCCATCACCCCACTGTTCCGGGCGTGTCCCCGCCAAGCTGGCGGTGACCGGGCTCTATCGCCGCAAGCGCGGCGACGGAGCCACGCAAGCGGCGCGTCTCCGCCCTTCGGGCAACGATCCCATCACGCAAGGTCAGGCAGGTAGCAAGCAAGCAAGGAAGCAAGCGCTGCCCCAACCCCTGCGCTGGGTCCTGCCTGTTCCCTGGAGCCGCCCCGTCGTGATGCGGCCCACCAGTCTGGCAGGGCCAGGTCAAAGGGTGGGTCCTCGCCATGCTCACCGGGCCAAGCGGCCCGCCTCCGCGTGGCTCCGGTCCCGCGTCGTAAAGGACGACGCGCCTGTGACCTGGCCCTGCCAGACTGGTCAAGAAGGCCTCACGACGGGGCGGCTCCAGGGAACAGGCAGGCAGGACAGCGGGAGGCTGCCCTGCCCGACGCGCGCCAAGCGGCGCACGTCAGGCAGACAAGTCAAGACAGCAAGCAAGAACTCGGGGGCTCACCAAGGATCAGACCGCATTATAGAATGGGATGCAAGCGGTTTATGCTATTAATGTACTGTGTCGGATGACATTTAATTCAGCATTATCAGCAGTATAACCCTGATTTTCTGTTGACTACTGCGGGGGTTGGTGTATTCTACAGATGCGGAAACAAGAACCCCCGCAGAAGCCACCCCCCGCTAGGTGTCGCAAACACCAGAACGGGGAATTAACCTGAAACACAATGGAATGAGCATCATGTCGCAAGCTGATACCAACATGGCCCAGGCCCTCGCCACCGCCAAGACCATCACCGGCAAGGGGAAGGCCAAGCCCACCACGGCGCAGGCTCCAGCGCCGCGCATCATGACCGGCGCGCGCACCATCATCAGCCTCATCACCGCCCAGCGCATCTGCGCCACCGCCGGCATGGCCGCCAAGATGACCACCCTCTACGGGCTGCAAGAGGTGGACTACGACGGCATCCGCGAGGCGCACAAAGAGCACATGGTCAAGGCCGCCGAGGCGTTGGGCACAGGCATGGTCAACGGTGACGGCACCCCCAACGAGCGCGCCATCGAAATCCACTTGCAGCGCATCGTGGACAGCTTCGTCCGCTCCGCACACGGTGCAGGCGAGTTCTTCGACAAGAAAGCCGCCGAGGCGCGCAACGCATCCAGCGCCGTCGCCAACGCCGACCGTGACGAGGACCGCCAGGGCATCGACGGCCTTGAGAACCGGGCGCAGCGCGCTTGCAGCTTCGCCGCCCAGCTTGGCTTGCAGTCATACGCCATCCTGGCCGCAGCGCACGGGGCCGTGGACGCCTACGCCCACGTCGTCGGCAAGGAGTGGAAGCCCTACGAGGGCGCAGGCGGCGGCGCGGTCAGCACAAAGGCTCTGGCCGTCCAGGCAGGGGCCTTCGACCGGGACTAGCAGGGGGGGCACACCACGGCGGGGATCGCATCAGGTCTCCGCTACCCCTCCCGCTCACCTGGAAGGCATGGAGACGGACAATGCAGTACTATCCCGGATACACTACGAACCTGGATTTCCTGGACGACGAGGAACTCAGCCTTGAGTTGCTGAAGGCACAAAGCGAATGCGCCCGCGGATGCTTCGACATGGAAGGCATGAGCGCACGCGCCGAAGCTATCCGTGACGAACTGTTCAACCGCACGCACCCCTGACCCAGCGCAACCGGCGGGGGCCAAACCAGGTTCCCGCCACCCGCTTCCCTACTTTCCTACCGCCCAAACGAGGCCGCTATGATCCCACCGGCATCACCGGACGACGAGGCACGCCGCAAGCTCGTCCGCAATGAACAGCTCAAGCTTACCGCGACAGCATCGAACAACCTTGCCATTGCCGCCATCGTTACAGGCGGGATCGGGCCAGCCGTGGCCGCCACTTACGGAGTGGGTGCGCCACATGGACCGTTTTGGAGTGCATTCCTGCTGCTATGGCTTACTATGGG
>CAXTDP010000722.1:0-3354 GCA_964242295.1 uncultured Acetobacteraceae bacterium
TCGATGACGGCCGGGTCGAGATGGACACCAACCCCGTCGAGCGCGCGATCAGGCCTATAGCCTTGAATCGCAAGAACACGTTGTTCGCCGGCAGCGATGGCGGCGCCCGCTACTGGGCGGTTGCGATGACCTTGATCCAGACCGCCAAGCTGAACGGCAGGGAGCCGATGGCCTACCTCACCGACGTGCTCCAGCGCATCGTCTCGGGGCAGACCAAGGCGCATGAGCTGCATACGCTGCTGCCCTGGGCCTGGACGCCAAAGGCCGAGGCCGCTGCCCTGCCACAGCCTGCGACGATCGCGGCATGATCGACCGCCCCGACCAGGTCGGACGCCTGCTGGAGCAACTGGGCGCAGCCCTGCCCATCCCGGCGCGGGTGACACCCGAACTGCAAACCATGCTGCAGGAGAAGAACGGCATCACAGTCCCCGCGACCTGCAACGTGACATGGGTCAGCTACGCAGGCGACGAAGGCGGCATCATCTGCCAGCTCGACGCCGGCACCGGCACAAGCGCCGTGTTCACCTCGCTGACGCACCTAAGGTTCGACCCGCGCCTGCCTCTCGCCCGCGATATCCTCACCTACCAAAAGCACCGCGTGAAGCGCCTGCGCCGCCAGCCGCAGTAGCGGCCGCGCCAGCATCAGCACACAAAGTCAACCCGGTTCAGCCGTGGTGCCGCCGCGACGCTTACCGGTTGCACACAGAGTTCATCGGTTATCCAGCCAGGAGCTTGAGCATGTAGGCGTCGTTCCAGGCGGCCTTTTTGCGCCGGGCACGCACGCTGGCTTTGGTTGTCTTGTCGCGGCCGACGATGTTGAGAGCGATCTTGCGCAGCAAGGCCAGGTTGCGCGCCGCGGTGCGGTCGCGAACGCGGCTGTCATCCTCCCGGAACGTCACATCCAGCACCCAGTGGAGTGCGTTCTCAATGGCCTAATCGCAAATGACAAGTTCTGCCTGACGC
The DNA here is from genome assembly GCA_964242295.1 of uncultured Acetobacteraceae bacterium. GTDB lineage: Bacteria > Pseudomonadota > Alphaproteobacteria > Acetobacterales > Acetobacteraceae > DASWOJ01. Next base: position 964 of record CAXTDP010000722.1, read on the forward strand.
GCGCGGTCCAGCTGCGGCTGAGTTGGCGTCGGGCACGGGGCCGCCTGCGTGCCGACCGTCCCCAACCTCCTGGTGAGGTCACTCACCAGGGAGGAGAGCATGGGACGGCGGCAACGCAGTTGGCGTGTTCGGCGGACGGGCGCGCCAGCGACAACGGGCCAGCAGCGCTGGGACCGGGCCTACCAGCTCCTCTTGCAGTGGGCGGCGCCGCTGCCACCCGCGCCGGCCGAGGCGCCGGCGCCCCCAATCCCGCCGGAGGCACCTCATGCGCATAGCGATCTACGGCCGCGTTTCGACCAGCCACCAGGTCGAGCACCAGACCATTGAACAGCAGCTCGGGCGCTTGACCGCCCACGTCGGCGCGCAGGCCGCCGCGGGCTGGGCGCTCGATCCGGCACACATCTACCGCGACGACGGCTACAGCGGCGCCGCGCTGGCGCGCCCGGGGCTTGACCGCCTGCGTGACGCCATCAAGGGCCGCGAGGTGGACCGGGTGCTTGTCACGGCTCCTGACCGCCTGGCGCGCAACTACGTCCACCAGATGGTGCTGCTGGAGGAGTGGACGCGCGCCGGGTGCGCCACCGAGTTCCTGGACCGGCCCATGAGCGACGACCCGCACGACCACCTGCTGCTGCAGATCCGCGGCGCCGTGGCCGAGTATGAGCGCACCCTGATTGCCGAGCGCATGCGTCGCGGGCGGCTGGCCAAGCTGCGCGCCGGCACGCTGCTGCCCTGGACATATGCGCCGTATGGCTACCGCATGAGCCCGGACCGGCCGCGCGACCCGGCAGGGGTCGCGACCGACCCAGCCGAGGCCGCCGTGGTGGCCGAGTTGTTCGCCATGTATCGCGAGCCCGGGACCTCGCTGATGGGGCTCGCAATGCACCTCGACGCACGCGGCGTGCCCACGCCCCGGGGTGGGCCGCGGTGGTCCAGCCCGACGATCCGGGGCATCCTGCGCAACCCGACCTATACGGGCCAGGTGCATGCCCAGCGCATGCAATATCGTGCTGCTACTCATCGCCGCTCGGCGACGCACCCGATCGGCCGCCCGCATAGCTCTGCCATGCCCAAGCCTGCCGACACCTGGCTGCTCGTCGGACAGGTGCCCGCCATGGTAAGCCAGGCGCACTTTGACGAGGTGCAGGCCAAGTTGGCCACCAACCAGTCCTTTGCCCGGCGGAACAACACCGCGCACCAGTATCTGCTGCGCGCCCTGGTGAGCTGCGGACAGTGCGGCCTGGCCAGCACCGCGCGCGCGACCAACGGGCGGTACTTCTACTACCTGTGCAGCGGCAAGAACCGCAGCATCATCTCGCACCGCACCACGTGCTGCCCGGCACGCCATACGCCCGCTGGGCAGCTCGACGAGCTGGTGTGGGACGACCTGTGCACACTCCTGGCTGAGCCGGAGCCGCTGGCCTCGGCCGTGGCGCGTGCTCATGGCGGGGCGTGGCTGCCGCAGGAACTGCTCGCACGCCGCGAAACGCTGCGCCGGGGCCAGGCGCACCTGGGCCAGCAGCTTGAACGGCTCACCGACGCCTATCTCAGGGCCGTCATCCCGCTCGACGAATACGAGCGGCGCCGGCGCGACCTCGAGCAGCGTATGCAGGCGCTGGCCGGCCAGGAGGAGCAGCTACGCAGCGACGCCGCGCGCCAGCAGCAGCTCGCCGGCGTCGCGGCGACGCTGGAGGCGTTCCGCGAGCGTGTGCAACGCGGACTGGCCCAGGCCAGCTTCGAGCAGCGTCGCCAACTCGTGCTGCTGCTCATCGACCGCGTGGTCGTCACCGACGCTGACGTCGAGATCCGATACGTGCTGCCCACCAGCCCAGAGAGCGAACACGTCCGGTTTTGCCATTTGCGTAAAGACTACTTCCACCGCCCAGTGCGAGCGTATGGCTTTGCCCAAGACGGCTGGGTCGTCAGGGCAACTCGACAGGAAGTAGCGGATCTCGCTTTCGACCTTGGTGGGTGCGCTGTTGACGCTGCGGATGCTCTCAACCGCCAGCACGGTGCGCAAGCCCGGCCAGCCGCTCAGGGCATCCAGTGCCGCCGCATCGGTGCTGGCGAACACCCGGCGGCGGACCAGACGGCCGTGCGTGTCGTCGAACGCGTCGCAGTCAGCCCGGCGCGGTGCGCCAACGCGGAAGCAGCGCTGGTCGAAGTGCTCAATCACGGCCGCGTGCGCCAGGGGGTGGTTGCCCTTGAGCGTCAGCAGGTAGTCGCCTCCGCGTGTCAGGATCTTCTCGGCAATCGCGGTCTGGCATCCCATGGCGTCCAAGGTCACGATGCTGTTCTCAAGCGCGAGCTGGTCTAGCAGCTCAGGCACCGCGGTAATCTCGTTCGACTTGCCGTCCACGCAGCGCTGGCCCAGCACAAGGCCCTGCTCGC
>CAXTDP010000723.1:0-3351 GCA_964242295.1 uncultured Acetobacteraceae bacterium
GCGCGAGTTGACGGGCGCCGAACCGCCGGCCGGCGTCCGCGTCGAACTGACTTGCTCGAAGGGAAATTGGGGGGCGCCAGCGGCGGGTTTTGCGGCAGGTAGGCGAGCTGGCGCGCGAAGGCGCGGCCGGGCCAGTCCGCCATGTCGCGGCCCAGGAAGGTCAGCCGCCCACGGCTGGGCGCACGCTGCCGGGCAAGCAGCCGCAGCAAGGTCGTCTTGCCGGATCCGTTGTGCCCGATCAGCCCGCATACCCCCGCGCCGGAGATGTCCAGGCTGAGCGGATACAGCAGCGTGCGGCCAGGCACCTCGACACCGACGCCAGAGAGCCTGAACATCGGGACCGGGACGGCCAAGGCGGGCGCCCTACCAGCGCACCCCCAGGCTCGCCAGGACCTCGCGGCGCGCACCATAGAAGCAGAAGGCGACCCCGGTGCATTGCGCGACGAAGGTGCGGTCGAACAGGTTGTTGACGTTGACGGCAAGCTTCCAGCGCTGGTCCTGCCCGAAGATGTAGCGTGCGGCCAAGTCGGCCACGGTGCGGTCACGCACCTTGAACAGGTCGAAGTTGCTGGCCTGTGTGCTGCCGACGTAGCGGACGCCGCCCGCAACGCTCACCCCGTTCAACGGTCCGCCTTCGGTGAAGGCGTAGTCCACGAAGCCTGAGGCGGCGTTGCGCGGCACCGCGCCGACCTGGTTGCCCCGGGTGCCGTCGTTCGCCTTCGTCACCACGGGGTCCAGGTAGGTATAGGTCGCGATCACGTTCAAACCGCGCAGCAGGTTGGCCTGGGCTTCCACCTCGAACCCGCGCACCCGGACCTCACCGGTCTGCAGGGTGTTCGTCACGTTTGCCGGATCGGTGGTGGATACGTTTGTTTGATTGATCTCGAACGCCGCAGCCGTGACGTAGCTGGCCATGCCGGCGGGCTGATACTTGATGCCAACCTCCACCTGCTCGCCTTCGGTCGGCTGGAAGGGGGCGCCAGCGGCGTTCACCCCGGCCACCGGCTGGAACGACCGGGCATAGCCGACATAGGGCGTGAAGCCGAGCGGCGCCTGGTAGCCAAGGCCGAAGCGGTAGGTGAACTTGTCGTCGCTCTGCCGGGTGGTGGTCTTGTCCAGCCTGTTCCGCGTGACGGTGTCCACGAAATCTTGCCTGATCCCGGCAGTCAGGATGAAACGGTCGAGTTTCATCTGGTCCTGCAGGTAAAGGCCATACAAGTCCTGCGCCTGGCCGCTGTTGGTGTAGATCGGCAGGTCAGGCTGCAGCGCGCCGTAGGCCGGGCGGAACACGTTGAGGGATGTGCCAGTGGTGCCGCGGTTCACCGTATCAATGGTGATACGGTCATACTCGAACCCACCCAGCACCGTGTGAGAGAGCGGCCCCGTTTGGAATTTGGCTTGCAACTGGTTGTCAACGTTGAACAGGTTGGACCGGATGTCCTGGCCGTACGCAAACCGGTCGAGCGTCGCCAGGTCGGATTCGAGCCCCAGGCCGAAGACCTGGCGCTGGCTGTAGTCGACGCGCCCGAACCGCGCATTCTGCCGGGCAGTGAGCACGTCGTTGAAGCGATGCTCGATCTCGTAGCCGACGTTGATGACCGTCCGGTCAACCTTGTTGTACTGATCCTCGCCCGTGAACCGGTTGGTAGGGATTTTGCCGTTCGGGTTGCCGAATACCGTTCCTTGACTCGGTAGGAACTGCTGCCCGGCGGAATGGTCGTGCTGGTAGCTGGTCAGCAGCGTGACTGTGGTGTTGCCGTCCAGCTTGTAGGTAAGTGCCGGGGCAAGGAATTGCCGGTCGTTTGGCACGTGGTCCACTTGGCTGCCGGCATCTCGGACCAGGCCGGTCAAGCGGACCGTCACCTTGCCGTCCGTGCCCGGCACCGGCCCGCCCATGTCGAACTGCCCCTGGATGCGGCCATACGAGCCGCCAAGCACCGTGGCCTCGCGGAACGTCACGTCCGTCGGCCGCTTGCTCACCAGGTTGACCAGTCCGCCGGGCGCGCTCTGGCCATACAACACGGAGGCCGGGCCTTTCAGGACGTCAACCCGCTCAAGCCCATAGGGTTCGGGAGCTAGGGCGGTGACGCCTGGGCTGACGCGCAAGCCGTTCAGGTAGATGCCGGTGTCGTTGGTCGAAAAGCCGCGGATGGAGAAGAAGTCAACGTGCGGGTCGGCGCCGAACGCTTCGGTTTGCACGCCTGCGGTGTAGCGCAATGACTCTCCCAGCGTTTGCACCTGGCGGCTGTCGAGCTGCTCGCGGTTGATGACGCTCACCGATTGCGGGACCTCGCTGAGCGGTGTGTCCGTTTTGGTGCCGGTCTGGTCACGCCGGGAAACGAAACCCTGGGTGTCCTGCAGCAGCCCAGCGGCGGCGCCCTGCACATCAATGCTCGGGAGTGCGACCGCGGCCGAAGGAGGCGGATCGCCAAGGTTCTGCGCGTGCGCAGCCGTCCCGAGGCCGGTCAGGGAACTCGTCAGCAGCGCAGCCCGGACCCAACGGTGGTGGCGTTCCTTCTTTCCCGGCAGGGCGACGGTGTAGGCTGGCATGCATGCTCCTTTGGCCCCGCACCGGCACGAGAACGTGTGCTTGAAGCCCGGCGACGACGCGATATGCTATTGCGACTGATTCGCATTATCATGTAAGAAAGCAGGATGACAAGCGTGGGTTCATTCATTCCAAGTCCGGTTAACGGGCGTCTCAGACTGCCGCGTCAGGCTGACGGGCGGCTGTGGTGCAGGCGCGCCTGGGGTGCCGGCCAAGCCCGGCCGGTTGAAGCGGAGCGGGATGCCGGGGGCATGCTTCCTGGTCTGGGTGGGGCCAGGCAGGTCCTACTGGCGCTTGAGACGGGAACGCAACGCCTTGCGCAGGCGGCTGGGTCCGCTGGGCTTGTCGAAGTTGCGGAAGCGAGGCCGCATTGACACTGATGCACACTGGCCGCGTGGTGCGTCTTGCTCTGTGTGGTTCTCCCTTGAACGCCGCCCCGCTTCGTTGTGATCAGAAGTCTGCGGCCACCTCAGCCAGGCAGGGCGCGAGACTGGTCCATGGCCAATTCTGCGCCGTGGCCTTGCTGTCCCTGCTTCTGCTCGCTGCATCGTCGCACGCGCAGGCCGCGCCCGTTCCCATCGTGGGCGGCCCGTCCTCCCTGCTGCCGCACGACCTGTCGCCCTGGGGCATGATCGCGAACGCGGACTGGGTGGTGCAGTCCGTGATCGCCGGGCTTGCGTTCGCCTCTGTGCTGACCTGGACGGTGGCGCTGGCCAAGAGCCTGGAGCTGCTCACGGCCGGGCACAGGGCACGGGCCGGGCTTGCCGCCCTGCATGCGGCCGGCAGCCTGGAGGATGCGGACC
>CAXTDP010000724.1:0-3346 GCA_964242295.1 uncultured Acetobacteraceae bacterium
CCAGTTCGATGCGCGGCGCTGGCAGCGTGACCCGGGCCAGCGGCTCCGCCGGGGCCTCGGTGGGCGTGACGCCGCCTGCCGGTTCAGCCGGGCCGTCCGTGTCGTCATCCAGCTCGATCCGTGGGCGTGGCGGCAGGGTCATAGCGATCCGTCCAGCAGGAACAGCAGCAGCTCGTCCAGGCCCAACTCCGGCACGCCGCCGCGGCCGCCGTCGGGGGGCCGCAACGGCTCGAACACCGGAAGCTGCAGGAACGGGTGCGCCCAGAACCCGGCATCCGGCGGCCGGTCCGGCACCTCGCCGGGGTAGGAGCGCAGCATCCGCTCGTCGCCGATGCGCCGGCCGCGCACGGCGGACACCGGACGGCCCTCCAGGGTCCAGACGAAATCCTCGGTGCAGCGCACGGCGGCCACCGGCAGGTAAGCGGTCCGCACGTCCGATCCGGCGTCAGGCGGCTGCGCCAGGTTCCGCAGCAACGCCGCCAGGTTGCCGCGCTGCCGGTCGGCCACGTGGTCCGACTTGGTGACGACGTAGGCCACGCGGGACACGGTGCGCGGCGGCCATTGCAGCCGCCCGAGCGCCAAGGCCGCGTCCAGCAGCGACCAACGCCAGCGCAGTGCCCGCGATGCGGCTTCCAGGGCGCCGCGGGCGTCGGCGAACGCCGCCTCCCCCGATGACAGGGCAGACAGCAGGTCCACCAGCACGACGATGCGGTCCAGGTTGCCGAACATCGGCTCCGACAGCTCCGCCTGCACCGACTGCACATAGGCGGCGTAGCGCAGCGCCAACAGGGAATGCAGCCCGCCGCCGCCTAGCCGCCCGGCCATGGGGAAGAAGGCGATCCACACCGGCTCCGGCCCTGGCGCCGGCATCAGGAAGCGGCCGGGCTGCAGCAGGGACAGCCCGGCCTCGTCGCGCATCCGGCGCAGCATGGCGCGATACAGGCGGTGCCCGGTGGCAGCCAGGCCCTCATCCGCTGGGGCGCCGGGCGGCAGGGCGGTGCAGAAGGCCAGGAACTCCTGCGCCATGGGCTGCCCTTCCAGGCGGCGCAGCACGGCGTCCGACCAGTCGGCATAGGAGGTGCGGACCAGCGGCAGGTCGAGCAGCCACTCGCCGGGGTAGTCCAGCAGCTCAAGGCGGATGCGCGCAGGAGGCAGGCTGATTCCCAGGCTTTGCCGGTCCAGCACGAGGTCGAGCGCCAGCAGCGAGGCCGAGCTGGTCCGCTCCGGCCAGGCCGGCGGATCGGCGGTCAGCGCCGCCAGGTGCTGGGCATGGTCGAACCGCGGCAGCCCGGCGGCACCGGACGGCGCAAGCGACACCTGCAGGCCGCGGCCAGCCAGATGCCGCGCCAAGCCCGGCAGCACCGGCCGCCCGGCGCCCAGGGCCAGCAGGTTGGCGGCGACGGAGGTCAGGAACGCCGTCTTGCCTGCCCGCGCCAGGCCGGTCACGCCGATCCTGACGGTACGCCGGGTCAGCCAGGCCAGGGCGCCGTCGTCGCTCAGCGTCCCGTCCCCGGCCAGCCAACGGCGGCGCGGATGCGCGTGCGGCTTTGCCGGGCTGTCATGGCGTCGTATCTCCGGCGTGGTCGGCGGCGATGCCGAGCAGGAACAGCCCTGCCGCATCGGCGGCGGCGATGCAGCCGGGGCGGTCGGTGACCAGGGTTCCCCCGGCCTCATAGGCGATGCCGCGCAGCCCGGCGGCAGCAGCGGCCGAAACCGTGCCTGGGCCGATGGTCGGCAGGTCGGTGCGGCGGTCCTGGCCAGGCTTGACCAGCTTGACCAGCACGCCGCCGGGGCCAGGCCGGGCCAAGGCGGCGGCGCGGGACAGCATGGCATCGGTGCCCTCGATGGCCTCGACCGCCAGCACGATGCCCTGCTGCACGACGCAGCCTTGGCCCACATCCGCCCGGCCGAGGGCACGCACGACCTGGGCGCCGCGTCCCACGTCGGCCATCGCCGCCGCATCTGGCTCGACCCGGCCGATGATGCCCTCGGGACCGACGGCTTCTGTCAGCACTTCATGGGCGCCCAGCACGCGGAAGCCTTCCTCGCCAAGGACACGCACTATGGCAGCCAGCAGGCCGTCATCCCCGGCGAAGGCGGCCCGGCCGATGCGGGCCATGATCCGCGCTCCCTCTGCATCCGGGCGCAAGTCCATGACCGAGGGGCGGCGGACCGGGCCTACCAGAACAAGATCGGTGCAGCCATGGGCGCGTAGGTTCGCCAGGATCTCCGCAGCCGCGCCCAGCCGCACGGCGACATGGGGAAACCGGGCGATGACGGCCGGCTCGGCATAGCCGCGCAGGGCGATGATGAAGACTGGGCGGCCGGCAGCTTGGGCCGCGGCGGCAACCCGGCCTGGGAACGGCCCGCCGCCCGCGATGATGCCAAGAGCGATGTTCACTCCTTGCTCCCTTTCCCTCCGGGAGAGGGTTGGGGTGAGGGGAAGGGCAAGCACCACACTTCCCGGTTCTGGAGCCAGTGCGTTTTAGAGCGCAACGCTCTCCGCGGTGAAGCCAAGACCCCCTCACCCCGACCCTCTCCCGGAGGGAGAGGGAGCAGGAAGAGGCCCACCTTATGTCGCCTCACCCTCATCCAAGCCGGCCAGCTCCGCGCGGATCAGCCCGCGCTTGCTCGGCGCGTCCATGAAGGCCAGCAGTTCCTCAACCAACGCGTCGCCGGCATAGGTGTTGCGCACTTCCGCCAGGCGGGCGCTGAACACCTCGTCCGGGCCGAACAGCCGGCGTACCGCGGCGCGCAGGGACATCAGCCCCGCCCGGTCCACGCCGCGCCGGCGCAGGCCGATCACGTTCAGGCCGGTCAGGCGCGCCCGGTTGCCCAGCACGCTGCCGAAGGGGATCACGTCCGCCTCTACCCCCGATACGCCGCCCACCATCGCACCGCGGCCGATCCGCACGAACTGGTGCAGCGCCGCCGAACCGCCGATCACCGCGCCCGCACCGATAGCGACGTGCCCGCCCATGACGACGTTGTTGGCGATGATGACGCCGTCCCCGATGGCGCAGTCATGCGCGACGTGGACCACCGCCATCAGCAGGCAGTCCGAACCCACCCGAGTCACGCCGGTGCCGGTCACGGTGCCACGGTTGACCGTGCAGTGCTCGCGCACCTGGGTGCGGTCGCCGATCTCGCATCGCGTCGGCTCGCCGCGATACTTCAGATCCTGCGGCGCCTGGCCCACGGCGCAGAAGGGGAACAGGGTCACGCCGTCGCCGATGGTGGTGTCGCCCTCGACCACGACGTGGGACATCAGCCGGCTGCCGTCCCCGATGCTGACCTCCGGACCGACGTGGCACCACGGACCCACCTGCACGCCCTGGCCCAGCAC
>CAXTDP010000725.1:0-3343 GCA_964242295.1 uncultured Acetobacteraceae bacterium
GCGTACCGCCGGCGGCAGCCTCCGCGGCTGGCTGCTCACGCAGGACATGCCAGTAGTAAGCGCCGCCGCCGACCGCGCCAAGCAGCAGCAGGATCAGCAGGAAACGTTTCACGACTCGACCGCCGGGGCGCCGCCGGACCAGCCGCCGCCAAGCGCCTTGTAAAGGTTCACCAGCGCCTGGAACCGGGTCAGCCGAACCTGCGTCAGCAGGTCGAGGTCGTTATACAGCGTGGTCTGAGTGTTGAGCGACGTGACGATGTCTATGGTCCCTGCTTCAAGCTGCGCCCGTGCGATGTCGGCCGAGCGCTGCGCCACGGCGACGGCTTCGCGCTCCAGCCGTTCCTGTTCCGTCGTAAAACGCAGAGCCACCAGCGCCTGCTCAACGTCGGTAAAGCTTTGCAGCGTCGCCCGGCGATAGCCCGCCAGCAGCTCGTCGTAGCGGCCCTTCGCCTGGTCGAACTGGCCGCGCTTCAATCCGTTGTCAAAGATGGTCTGCGTGAGGTTTGCGGCAAGCTGCGCCACCACTGTTCCTGGCCCTGTGATGGCGCTGAGCGCAGCCGAAGTCAGCCCGCCGGACGCGGTCAACTGCACCGATGGGAAGAATGCCGCACGCGCCGCACGTATGTTGGCGTTCTCCGCCTGCAGTTGTGCCTCGGCATTGGCGACGTCGGGGCGCCGGGCCAGCAGCTCGCTCGGCAGGCCGGGCGCCACCAGCGGCACCGGCAGCTTCTCCAGCGAGCCGCCCTTCACGTCCAGCCGCTCCGGCGGCAGGCCGGTCAGGAGGCCGAGGCCGATGCGTTGCTGCTCGACGTTGTTGCGGTAGTTCGGGATCAGCGCCCGTTGACCCGCCACCAGCGCCTCCTGCTGCGACACGTCCAGCGCATTGGCGGTGCCGACGGTCAGCCGTGCGCGGAATGCGGCCAGCACACGCTCGGCGTCGCGCAGGTTGCGTTCCGCCACCCGCAGCCGGTCCTGCGCCGCCAGGACTTGGAAGTAGGTGTTGGCGACGGAGGTCACGACCGTCAGCGCCACCGTTTCCTGATCGAACCGGGTGGCGACGGCGGTGGCCTGCGCCGACTCCGCCAGCGCACGGTTGCGACCCCAGAAGTCCACGTCATAGGATACCTGCAGGCTGGTGCTGTAGGTGCGGAAGTCGAAGTAATGCTGGACGTTGCTGCTTCTGCCGGCACTGGTCGCAGTCAGGGCTGCCCCCGTCACCGGGTCAATCGCCGTGGCTATGCTGCTGCTGGAGCCGCTGGAGCGGGTGCCGCCGGTGCCGCTGCGCTGATAAGTCTCTCCGGCCACGCCGTTCACCGTCGGCAGCAGCGGCGCCCCGCTGATCCGCACCTGGGCATCCGCCTGCACGATCCGCGCCGCCGCGGCAGCCAGGTCGGTGTTGTAGGCCCGGGCGGTGGCGATCAGCCCATCCAGCTCCGCCGACCGGAAATTGCGCCACCATTCCCGCGAGGGCCATGCCGCGGCCGCCGTGTCTGCCGTCGCACGGAACGCGGCCGGCACGTCCAGCCGCGGACGCTCATAAGCGGGGCCAAGCGAGCAACCAGCCAACGAAGCCGCTGCCGCGAGAACCACCCCCCACCTCACCGCCGCCCCGGCCGGAGCGACGCCTCGGCCAGCCGGGTGCGGCCTTCCGGGGACAACTCGCCGATGGCGGAAAGCAGGCTGTCGCCGAAGCGGTTGCTGGTCTCGATCCAATGGGTTTGCCAGGCGTGCATCCGTTCATGCACCAAGGCCTCGTCGTAGGGCTGCTGCGCGATGGCTTGGGACAACTGCTCCCGCGAGTCGTCCATCTGGCGCCGGGCCAGCTCATACCAGGGCCGCTCATGCGCGAGCGTCGCGCGGAACCTGGCGGCATCGGTGTCGGGCAGGGCGCTGGCCATGTGTTCCACTACGCCGTCCAGCCCGGGCGGGCCCGACCGGTGAGGCATAGCAAGGTGCGCAGCAATCAGCGCACCGGCGAACAGGTTGCCCGCGAGCGAAAGCCACAGCACGCGCGTACGCCAGGGGTCGCGGAGCCAGATCATCGGACGTAACCTGTCAGCAATCATCGGACGCCACTACGGGCTGCTGGCAACCGTCACCGATTGCACCGCCACGAAACCATCGGCAGCGTCCGCGCTGGAGTCCGCACTGATGTCCAAGGCCGCCGCAGCCCCCAGATAAAGCCCGGCCGCAGTGCAGGCCGCCAGAACCCCCCATCGAAGGGCGAAGGTCAGCGGCGGGAGCTGCAACACGGCGCACTTCAAAGATCCCTGCATCCGCATCAGGGCGCAACGGTCCGCCGGAGCGGGGTCGGCATCGTCGCGCACCAGCGCGTCAGCCAGCACGGCGCGTGCGGCTGGGCTGCTGCGCAGCAGGGCAACCGCAGCTGCCCGTTCCGCCTGCGGCCAGTCGGCAATCACCGTGCCCCGGCTGCGCAACGTCCAGTCGAGGCAACGGGGTGTCATGCGCCATGCGCCTCAAGGTAGGCGCGGAGCACCTTCCGGCCACGGTGCAGCAGCCCTTCCAGCGCCCGGGTGGAAACGCTCAGGGCACGCGCGGCGTCCTGCCCCGACCAGCCCTCGCCGTAGGTCAGCGCAATGGCTGTGCGCTGCCGGTCGGGCAGGGTGGCAATGGCCTGCGCCAGCAATCCCTCGCGCTCCCGCAGGATCAGCGCGGCATCGGCGGCGGGTGCAGGATCGGCCAAGTCCTCCGGCATGGAGCCGCCCGGGCGGACGGCACGCAGACGGTCTATGGCGGCGTTGACGGTAATCCGGTGCAGCCAGGTGCTGACGGCGGCCTGCTTGGGATCGTAGGAAGCAGCCCGGGTCCAGGCGCGCAGCAGTGCGTCCTGCGCCACGTCCTCCGCTGCCGCCGGGTCGCCCAGCACGCGCAACGCAGCCCGGCGCAGGCGCAGCAGGTAACGTGCGGCCAGCGCGTCGAACGCGGCACGGTCGCCTGCAGCAGTGCGGGCCATCAGAAGGTCGTCGGAGACGTCGTCTTGCATTCGGGAAGATAGCCTAATGAGTTACGCTCGATACGTGCCGCCGCCCGCCACCCCACGGCGGCCAGCGTCAAGCCGGCATCGAGGCGAGGATCCGCTCGGCCAGCTTCAGATGGGGCCGGTCAATCATCTTTCCATGGAGGGCGAACACTCCGACGCCGGGCCGTGCGGCAAACCCGGCCTGCACCGCACGCGCCCAGGCCGCGCGCTCGGCCGAAGGGGTAAAGGCCGCGTTCACCGGCGCGACCTGATCGGGGTGGATGCACAGCTTGCCGGCGAACCCGTCCTGGGCCGCCATCGCCGCTTCGGCTGCAAGGCCCACAGGGTCGCGCGGGTCGGGCC
>CAXTDP010000726.1:0-3341 GCA_964242295.1 uncultured Acetobacteraceae bacterium
GCAAACTCGTCCAAGACCACACCCCCAGGCGCGCCGTGCGCCAAACGAGGTAGAGGCCATCAGAACCGCATCCAGCAAGCCCCCGCTAAATCAACACCATTCCAAGTGCGATCCCCCTGCGCCAGGGCCATCCTCGGCTTGACAAGCTGAGTTGGCGGTTTTACCGGAAGACTAAGTTGTCTGATAACCAGTTGAGCCAGGTGGGCGCTCCGGCGCATTTAATCCAAGCTCGACGAAAGAGGAAATCGGATTCGATGATGTCTGACCGCGACCATTCCCCCTCCTCCAAGTCGGTCACATCCCATGCGGAATAACAGCGTATTTGCCCCGGAGTGGAAGCCGACCCCCTATTGGTGGGAGGCGGTCCCGCCCCGATCCGCCGACCATGACTTGCCGCGACAGGTAGATGTGGTAGTGATCGGCAGCGGCTTCTGCGGCCTGAACGCGGCTCGCACGCTCGCGAATGCCGGGCGCAGCGTCGCCGTCCTGGATGCGAAGGATCCCGGCTACGGCGCCAGCACGCGCAATCACGGGATGCTCAGCGGGGGCCTGAAGGTCTTTGCAGGACTCGGTGACCTCGTGGGCGAGGAACGTGCGGCCGCGATCCGGCGAACGAGTTTCGAATCGTTCGAGTTCATCAAGGACTTGGTCCACACTGAGTCGCTCGATGTCGATTACGCCTATACCGGCCGCCTCCTCGCTGCCCATAGCGAGAGCGGCTTTGAGCGGCTGCGGCTGCAGCGCGAGAACCTCATCAACAATTTCGGCTACCATGTGCGCCTGTTACAGCGGGCGGAGCAGCGCGAGGAGATCGGGAGCGACTACTATCACGGCGGTATCGTCATCAATGAGTCGGGCAGCATCCATCCGGCCAAGCTGCACCGGGCCGTTTGGGACCTGGCGGAGGCGGCCGGCGCCGGCGTGTTCGGCAACGCCGCAGTGGAGACGATCTCCGGAGAGCCTGGATCCTACGTCGTCCGAACCTCGCGTGGGGTCGTCAAGGCCGACCAGGTGATCATTGCGACGAACGCCTATGTCGGCACGTTCAGCCCCTCGATGAACCCGTTCCTGCGCAAGCGGGTCATCCCGGTGACCGCCTACCTGATCGCGACGGAGGAGTTGCCGGCAGACCTGGCCAAATCTCTGCTGCCCACCGGCCGTATGGTTGCCGATACGCAGCGCGCGTTGTTTGCGTTCCGGCTTTCGCCGGATGGCAATCGCGTCATCTTCAACGGGCGGCCAGGCCTGCGCAACAGCGTAGACGAACGGAGTTCCACCGTCGCAATCCACCGCAAGATGTGCAAGGTCTGGCCGGAGCTGAACGACTACAAGGTCACGCACGCCTGGAAAGGCCTGATCGGCTTCACGTTCGACCGCCTGCCGCACATGGGTGTCTCCGGCGACATCCTGTATGCCGCGGGCTGTCAGGGCAACGGGGTCGCCTTGATGTCCTATCTGGGCCATCAGATGGGGCTCAAACTGCTGACGAAGGTCAACCAGCAATGTGGGCATGACGGGTTGGCCTTCCCCGGCAACCCGGTCTACTCCGGCTCGCCTTGGTTCCTCCCGATGGTCACGGCCGCCTATAAGACGCGCGACGCGATTGATCGGGCGCTTTCCAGCAGATCGCGCGCATGACGCGGGACTGCCTGACCCCCGACTTCGTCGCAAGGCCGTTCTGGTGGGATGAGGCAGCCCCAACGCCTGCCCCCGCCCCCGTCCCCAGCCGGACCGATGTCGCGATCGTCGGCAGCGGCTACTGCGGGATGATGGCGGCCCTCGTGCTCGGCCGCGCCGGAGTGGACGTCACGGTGCTGGAGTCCGGCGAGCCGGGATTCGGCGCCAGCACGCGGAACCACGGGATGACCGGTGGCGAAGGCAAGTTGCCGGCGAATCTCGAAAAGATCGTCGGCTCTGCGCAGGCCGAACTGATGCGCGAGGATACGCGCGACGCGACTGCCTTCATCAAGTCGTTCATCGAGGACGAGGCGCCGAACATCGACTACGTCAACTGTGGCCGCTTCGTCGCAGCGCATTGCCCGCAGGCGTACAACACCCTCGTGCGAAAGGCGGAGCGGTTGCGCACGGAGTTGGGCTTGCAGGTGGCAACCGTGCCCAGGGAAGCCCAGGCGAGCGAGATCGGCACCGATTTCTACTATGGCGGTATCACAATCAGCAGCGGAGCGTCCCTGCATCCCGCTAAGCTCTACCGGCAGATGCGCCGCCTGGCCGAGGCTGCGGGGGGCACCATCTGCGGCAGTGCCGAGGTCACGCAGATCGAGACCCTGCCCGGCCGTTATCGGTTGCAAACGGCACGGGGCGTGATCGAGGCGGACACGGTTATCGTGGCGACGAACGGCTACACGGGCCCATCGTCGCCCTATCTTCGCAACCGCGTGGTCCCGGTAATCCCTTACATGATGGCGACCGAGCCACTGCCCGACGAGCTGATCCACGAGGCGCTCCCCAAAAAGCGGACCGGCGCGGATACGAAGCGGGCTTTATGGGCGTTTCGTCGTTCCCCGGACGGACGACGCATCATCTTCGGCGGCAAGGCCAGATTGCTTGAGGTCAACGAGCGTGCCGGTGCCGAACGGCTGCACGGCTATATGAGCCAGGTGTGGCCAAAGCTCCGCCCGTTCCGGATCTCGCATGCCTGGAAGGGCTTCATCGCCTTCACCTTCGACTCCGTGCCGCATATCGGCGAGCATGACGGCGTGCATTTCGCGACAGGGTGTCATGGCGCCGGGGTTTCCCTGATGAGCTACCTGGGGCGCCAGCTTGCGCTCAAGGTCCTGCGCAAGCAGAACCGGCCGTCCGGGTTCGACCGGGCCGCCTTCCCAACGATGCCGCTTTATGGCGGCAAGCCGTGGTTCATTCCCGGTGTGACGGCGTATTACAACGCACGGGACGGCTTGGACAAAGTCCTGGGCCGCCGGCTCTGAGCGACCGCCCGTTGAGACACCCGCAACTCGGCCATTCCTGCCGCCGCATCTGAGGAGACGCCGATGTCAGCCGCGCTACTGCCTAACATGACCCTGACCGAGAGCTACCAATCCGCCACCCCCGGCTCTGCGGAATTGGCGAAGCGCGCATGTGACCTCCTGCCCAGCGGCATTGCCCATGACGGACGCCGCATGGACCCTTACCCGATCTACGTGGAGCGGGCGAAGGGACCCCTGAAGTGGGACGTGGACGGCAACCAGTACGTGGATTATTTCGGCGGCCACGGCGCGCTGCTGCTCGGGCACAACCATCCCGCGGTGCTGGCCGCGATGCACGCGCAACTGGATCGGGGCACGCATTACGGCGCCTGCCACGCGCTGGAGGTGCGCTGGGCG
>CAXTDP010000727.1:0-3310 GCA_964242295.1 uncultured Acetobacteraceae bacterium
GCACGGGAATCCCGGGCATCAAACCAATTCTGTTGGTTTTTTACAGGCCCTAAGCGTCGGCGTCCAGGTGACGAACGCCTTGCTGCTCCCGCTGTTGCTGGGGTTTCTGGCCGCCATCAGCATGCGCGCCCTGCCGCCAGCCGTGCGTCTCTGCGGCTGGCGGCAGGGCGTAGTGATCGTGGTGATCAGCCTGACAAACCTGTAGAACGTGTTCGGCGGCTTCCGCGGCGCCGGGCTGCTACAGGCCTTCGGTCCCGCGGGGTCCCGCGGACTAGTCGCTCGGACGACGTCGGGCGGACAAGCGCCAGCGCCTTGCGTCACGGCCAAGAGCCGCAGTACGGCTAATGACTTTTCGCTCATCCGCCACATGAACGGACATGGGTGTCAGGCATCCCTCCTGGCGTTCAGGAAACCTCCCGCTCACGCCGCCAGCGGCAGCCCCACGTAGTTCTCCGCCAGCGCCGCCGAAGCCTTACGGCTGCTGACGACGTAGTCCAGCTCCGCCAACTGCACCCGCCGGTCGAACTCCGAAGCCCCCTCAAACCGGTGAAATAGCGTCGTCATCCACCAAGAAAACCGCTGCACCTTCCAGATGCGCCGCAGCGCCGCCGCCGAGTAGCCCTGCAGCCCTGCATCCTCCCCCGTCCCGTACCAGCGCCCGATCGCCCGCGACAGCAGCAGAACGTCCCCCACGGCCGAGTTCATCCCCTTCGCCCCCGTCGGCGGCACGATGTGCGCGGCGTCGCCCGCCAGGAACAGCCGCCCGCACTGCATCGGCTCCGCGACGTAGGACCGCATGGGCGTCACCCCCTTCTGAAAGATGCGCCCTGTGCGCAGCGTAAACCCCTCGCAAGCCAGCCGAGCCGCCAGTTCGGCCCAGATGCGGTCGTCAGACCACGCCTCCACATCCTCGTCCGGCGCACATTGCAGATACATCCGCTGCACCGTCGCCGACCGCTGCGAGCACAAGGCAAAGCCCCGCTCATGGTTGGCATAAATCAGCTCTTCGGCGCTCGGCGGCGCATCCGCGAGGATCCCCAGCCAGCCGAACGGATACAACCTGTCATACCCGCGCCAGGATCCCGCCGGCAGCGCCGGGCGGCACACCCCATGGAACCCATCGCACCCGGCGATCACGTCGCAGCGCAAGCTGTGCGCCTGTCCCCCATGCGTGAACCGGACTTCTGGGCTGCCCTCCTGGAACCCGGACACCGACACGTCGGCGCAGTCGAACAGCAACGGCGCCCCAACGCCCCGGCGAGCCGCAATCAAATCCCGTACGACCTCATGCTGGCCATAGACCATCACGGACTGGCCCACCAACGCCTGGAAGTCTATCCGGTGCAGCACGCCTCCGAACAGCAGCCCGGTGCCTTCGTGCCGCAGTCCCTCCCGGTGCATTCGCGCGCCCAGTCCGATCTGGTCCAGCACATCAACGACGTGGTGCTCCAGCACCCCGGCGCGTATGCGGTTCTCGACATAATGCTGGCTCCGCGCCTCGATCACCACGCTCTCAATGCCATCCAGGTGCAGCAGGTGGGCGAGCAACAGCCCGGCCGGGCCAGCGCCAATGATGGCGACCTGGGTATGCATCGGTGTTCCGCTCCTTTCCCGTTGCTGCGGGTTCAGGGATCCGGTCCTACTCCTCCGGCTCGGTCGTGAACAGCAGCGGATAGCCCTTCTTGCGCGCGGCGTCCGTCGCATTGGTGGCCTTCGCCTCGGCGACCTCCTTGGTGAACACCGAAACGACGCAGGAGCCGCGCTGGTGCGCCGTCATCATCACCCGCCTGGCCTGCTCCTCGCTCAGCCGGAACTCCGCCTTCAGCACCATGGTCACGAACTCACGCGGCGTGAAGTCGTCGTTGAGCAGGATTACCTTGTGCATCTTCGGCCGCTCGGGCTTGAGCACGGTTTCCACGCGGGGCGTTGTGGTTGTGTCTTGCATGGGGTGAAGTCTCCGTCCGTCGCCGCACCGTTAGGTGCGTCGCGCGGACGGCGAGACAAGGGTGTGCTGATAAGGAGGGACGCTGCTCCGACCGTCCTCGATAGGGGATACCCGGTGCGGGTTCACACCCGCACCGGCCCCAAGACGGGCCGCTTTTACATCAGAGCGTCAGGCGAAGGTTGGCAAGCTGAGAGCCAATCTGCTGGAACGACTTCGCGAGGGCGGCTTTGTCGGGGCTATTGAAGTAGTTTTCGGGCTTCGACGCACAGTTCTGCCAAAGCGTCTGCGTCGCCGAATCCACCGAGCCAAGGATGACGGTGTAGATGATGATGCCGGAAGCCTTCATCTTGGTACAAAGGGCCGTGGACCGGTTGTCCAACTCGAGCTTGGCCGTGTTGATGTTATTGTTGGCAACCCCGAGCCGGTTCTCGGACAGCCGGCCAAAGGCAGTGTAGTCCGCATCCGTTACTTGACCGTCATAGGCGCTCGGCGCATCACCCGGTGCGCCGCCAGGCCAGTCATACCAGTTGTTGTTGCCATCGGTCATAAACACTACGACCTTCTGCATGAACTTCGAGTTATACGGCAGCGGTAGGCTGGCCGCGCCATTGGGTAGCCCAGTGGTCGGGGTGCCGCTCCAAAGCCCGCTCCACTGCGGGCTGATGGTCCACCAACCCGCCTGTAGGCCGAGGTTGCCAGTCGTGCCGCCCCGGCTCGTCGCAACAATGGCGTCAATGGACGCTTGGACGGTTTTCCTGCTGGTCGTAAGCGGCAGGATTGGTACGGCGGGGCAGGCCAGGTTTGGCCCCACGGCATTGTTGCCGTCCGCCATCTTCGCCTGCTGCTGCTCGGTAATTTTGGTTTTGCCCAGAAGCGACAAGGTTGGTCCGATGTAGTTGTAATACCAATCATTGTCACCAGTGACAGCTTTGATTCCTGATTTATATTTATCTATGGTAGATCGCCAAAGATAAGATGTAAAAGGCTTGCTGTTGGCAGGGGTGTCGGTCTGGTCCTCGCCACCCGAGCGGGCTTCGACGCACCCGGCCCAGCCAACATTGCCATATTTGCTTGAGTCCGGCAGGCTGCTCAGCCATTGCGTGTTCTGTGCGCCGATGTTGACCGACGCCGTGAACTGCGTAACCGACACGAACAGATTCGGCTGGGTGTCGCTGGCACCGAACACAATGTCGAGCAAGTTGGTCGCCGCCGTTCGCAGCCCGGCAATGTTGCTGGTTGTCACGGTCGGGCCGTTGTCAGAATTGACGTTTGGCCCCATCGAACCCGTGACGTCCAGTACAAGCGCAAGCTCCATCCCGAACCCTGCCCGCTTCGCCGAGGCCTGGGCGGAAACAGAGGAGCCTA
>CAXTDP010000728.1:0-3304 GCA_964242295.1 uncultured Acetobacteraceae bacterium
TCGCCTGGCCCGGCATGGGCAAGCTGATCATCGACAGCATCAACCTGCTCGACCGCCCGGTGATCGTCGCCTACCTGATGCTGATCGTGCTGCTGTTCGTGGGCATCAACCTCGTGGTGGACCTGCTCTACACCGTGCTCGACCCGCGCGTGCGGCTGGACGAGCAGGGATGAGCGGCGCCGCCATCCCGGCCCGGGAGGAAACGCCGTTCCGGCGCTTCGCGGCCGACTTCGCCGCATCGCGCATGGCGGTGCTGGGGCTGCTGGGGATCGTGCTGATCGGCGCCGCCGCGGTCGTGGCGCCGTTGATCTCGCCGCAGAACCCCTACGACCTGGCGCAGCTCGACATCATGGACGGGCGGCTGCCGCCGGGGTCGGCGGGCGGGGACGGGCTGCGGTTCTGGCTGGGGACGGACGACCAGGGGCGGGACATGCTGTCCGGCATCCTGTACGGGCTGCGCATCTCCCTGTTCGTGGGCGCCGGGTCGGCGTTCCTGGCGGGGGTGATCGGCTCCACGCTGGGGCTGGCGGCGGCCTACGTGGGCGGCCGGGTCGAAACGCTCGTGATGCGGCTGGTGGACCTGCAGCTCAGCTTCCCGTCCATCCTGGTGGCGCTGATGATCCTGGCCTTCCTCGGCAAGGGGATCGGCAACGTCATGCTGGCGCTGATCACCGTGGAATGGGCTTACTACGCCCGAACCGCCCGCGCCTCGGCGCTCGCGGAGCGGCGGCGGGAGTATATCGAGGCGGCGGAGTGCCTGGCGCTGTCCCGCCCGCGCATCGTGTTCCGCCACCTGCTGCCCAACTGCATGCCGCCCTTGATCGTGGTCGGCACGTTCCAGATGGCGCGGGCCATCGCGCTGGAGGCGACGCTGAGCTTCCTCGGCCTGGGCGTGCCGGTGACGGAGCCGTCGCTGGGGCTGCTGATCGCCAACGGCTACCAGTATATGCTGTCGGGCAAGTACTGGATCAGCTTCTACCCCGGCATCGCGCTGCTCGTGACCATCGTGTGCATCAACCTGGTGGGCGACCAGTTGCGCGACGTGCTGAACCCGAAGCTGCGGCGGTGAGCATCCCCAAGCCGTCTCGAAGTCACAAGGAGGGACGGGCAAGGCGCCATGGCACCGTTCGCGAAACGAACGAGGAATGCCGGCTTGCCTGTTCCGGTTGGAAACCGGTCCGCTTGCCGTGGCTGCGACAGGAGGGGGATCAGCGGTTTGCAACGCCTGTGGCGGGAAGGTTCAACCGGGATGCCCGCGGGTTGGAGCGGTGTCATGGCTGCAACGCATCGCGGACTCTCAACCAGGAGCCTTGAATGACGACACCGATGGCTGGGCAGACCATCCGCTTTGACGACGGGGATGCTTATGAGCGTGGCATGGGCGTCTGGAGCCAGCTTGCAGGCGGCATTTTTCTCGACTGGCTGACGCCATCCGCCGGGCTGCGGTGGGCCGACGTCGGCTGCGGCAACGGCGCTTTCACGGAAGTCCTGATTGGCCGCTGCAAGCCTTCGGAAACACAGGCGATTGACCCGTCCAAGGAGCAACTCGTCTTTGCCCGCACGCGCAAAGCGGCAGCCGGTGCCGTGTTCCAGCGCGGCGACGCGATGGCGCTTCCGTTCGAAGATGACCACTTCGACGCCGCCGTGATGGCACTCGTCATCTTCTTCGTCCCGGACCCGGCCCGGGGGGTCGCCGAGATGACTCGCGTGGTCCGCCCCGGCGGGCTGGTTGCGGCCTACGCATGGGACATCCCTGGAGGCGGCCTGCCCTTTGAGCCGATCCGGGCGGAGCTGGGCCGCATGGGCGTGCAATCGCCGTTGCCGCCCAACGCCGGCGTTTCACGCGCCGAGGCGCTGCACGCACTATGGACGGAGGCTGGCCTCCAGTCTGTCGAGGTCCGGGCCATCTCGGTGAGCCGGTCCTTCGAGAACTTCGAGGAGTTCTGGACCACGAACATGCTGATTGGAGGCCTTTTGGAAACGGTCGCCAATGTTGGCGCCGATGATGCCGAGCGACTCAAGCACGGCGTGCGTGCGCTGCTGCCGGCGGACGAAACCGGGCGGATCACCTGCCATGCAAAGGCCAACGCCGTTCGTGGCTGGGTGCCAGAGTCGCGTTGATGGCACGGCCTGGCGTGGCCTGCTGTCGTTCCAATCCAGCATGAACGGGTGCTGATCTGCCTACCGGTTGTCAATCGGTGCCTTCTGCCGTGCCGTGCTGTCCACCTCATGGCGGGACCGCGCACCCCGCCAGCACGGAGCACGCGATGCCATGGCAGGCCAAGGCCAGCGCGCGCGGCCCTGGCCGCACCTGGCCTGCCGCGTCGCGAAGGCGGCGCGCATTGAAGGCCTCGACGCATGGACGCGGGCGCCGGCCATGACGGGCGCCACCCTCGACGTACGCGGCCTGTCCACGCACTTCTTCTCCCGTGCCGGGGTGGTCCGCGCGGTGGACGACGTGTCGTTCACGGTGGGGCGCGGCCAGGTGATGGGCCTCGTCGGGGAAAGCGGGTCCGGCAAGTCGGTGACGGGCTTCTCGATCCTTGGCCTGGTGGACCCGCCGGGCCGGGTGGTGGCCGGGCAGGTGCTGTTCGAGGGGCGCGACATCGCCCGCCTGCCGGACCCCGAGATGCGTCGCCTGCGCGGACGGCACATCGCGATGGTGTTCCAGGATCCGATGATGACCCTGAACCCGGTGCTGCGGATCGGCACCCAGATGATCGAGGCGGTGCAGGCGCACGAGGCCGTGCCCCGCGCCGACGCCCGGGCCCGGTCCCGGGACGCGCTGGGGCTGGTCGGCATCTCCAGCCCCGACGAGCGGCTGCACGCCTATCCCCACCAGTTCAGCGGCGGGATGCGGCAGCGCGTCGCCATCGCCATCGCCATGCTGCACCGCCCTTCCCTCATCGTCGCGGACGAGCCGACGACGGCGCTGGACGTGACGATCCAGGCGCAGATCCTGTCGGAGATGCAGGGGCTGTGCAGCCGGTTCGGCACGGCGCTGGTGTGGATCACCCATGACCTGTCGGTGATCGCGGGCCTGGCGGACCATATCGCGGTCATGTATGCCGGGCGGATCGTCGAGAAGGGCAGCGTGTCCGACGTGCTGGACCGTCCCATGCACCCCTATACCGACGGCCTGATCGGCTCCGTGCCCAGCCGCACCAAGCGCGGCGAGCGGCTGCGCGGCATCCCCGGCCTGACGCCCTCCGTGCTGAACCTGCCTGTCGGCTGCGCCTTCCGCACCCGCTGCGCGCGGGCGGACGCCGCCTGCGAAGCGGACCCGCCGGAGTTCGCCGCGGCG
>CAXTDP010000729.1:0-3304 GCA_964242295.1 uncultured Acetobacteraceae bacterium
CCGCCCGGCCCGTCCGCGGCGGGCTGGGCCGCGAGCGCAGCGTGCAACCCGGCTCGCAGCCCGTGCTCCGCCATTGCGACGCCCTTGGGACCGGCCCGTGGCCCAACCATGAAGAGACGGCCAGCCTGTCCCGGGGCCGCCCCCATGCAGATGTATCCCTCGTCGTAAAGGATCTCGCTATAAAGGAGCGTTCCTCCGAGCCATGCCTCGGCCCGCATGACCGGCACATCGCCTTTCGGGCAATCGCCACACAGGAAGCGGATCTCCGGGTATGCGAGCGACAGCGCCTCCGCGACGTCCCGGCACGTCACATCATGCTTGGTGCGGATTGCGACGCTGGCGCCGTCCGCCGTGCGGCGCACCTCGGTGGACAGCACCCAGCTGTCCCTTGGGTCCGCCGCGCCGCCCAGCGTGCCGATTGGCCGCTCCGACGTGTTTGCTGCCTCCAGCACGCGTGCGAAGGCGTCGAAGCCTGGCTGTCCCGCCGCGGCCTCGAAGTAGGTCGTTCCGACGTTCATGGTTTGCGCTCCTGTTACTTGGGGGGGACCGCTGGTGACCGCGCGCATGCCCTCAGACAGGGTGACGCTCCGCTGGTGCGTGTGCCTGTGCCCGCAGGCGAGCGGCATGCCGCTCGCAGACGGCCGCGATCTCGTCATGGCAGCAGGCGCGCTGTTCCAGGCTGACGGCTCTGGAGCGGTCCAGGAAGTTGTCGATCACGTCCGGTATGCCACTCCGGGCTTCGGTCGCACGGCGGTGGTGCGTCGCCGCGATCGACAGGGCCTCCTCGGGATCGTGAACCCGCCAGCGCAGCGCCTTGCAGAAGGGCGTCGTCGTCGCCGGTTCGTCGGCGATCGCCGTCTCGGTTGTGCTCATGGCCGTGCTCCAGACATGTGAGAGCCCCGCACGATGGCGGGCCTTCGGGGAAAGGGGCGGAATGAACGGGTCGGTGTCAGGCGGCGATCTTGCCCACCCGCTTGGCGCAGGCCCGGTGCAGGTCCAGCACAAGGGCATCGATGTCCTGGACGGCATGGCCGTAGTCGCCAGGATCGATCCTGGGCCGGGCCTCCAGCGCATGATGGAGGCTGCTGGTCTGGCTGGGCTCCAGCAGCACGATGCCGTCCAGCTTCAGCATGCGTGCCAGGCGGACCACGAAGCGGCCAGCCCCCTCGGCCGGACCGTCCTCGCGATGCATGCGGTCGAGGCCGCGCTTGATCGCACCGAGCGACGGGCCAAACTGCTCCATGTCGCGTGCACCGAAGATGCTGCCGCCCTCGGGTTGGTAGCCCCACTGCCAGGCATAGGCTTCGGACCTGCGGCCGTTGATTTGGCACTGGAAGCGGAAGTTGTTCAGGCGCGGCATCCGCGGCTTCTCATCGGCCCAGCCGAGCAGGACGGTGTAGTCGCCATAGCAGACGCTCGGCAGATCCGGCTTGCACTGCATGACGATGGCGTCGAAGTGGGCGTAGGCGTCGCCGCCGCTGACCGAGCTGAGCCAGGGGCGGATCATCAGCACGACCGGCTGGTCGATGTGTTTGGCCATGGTTGTCAGTCCTCCTGGCATGCCGAAGCCCGTCCGGCACGCTCCCGTGTTGATGATGCTGGGCATCGGCTCAGCCTCGATGCGGCGCGACGCCGCTACGGCACGCCGGCGGCGTCGAGCACCTGGCGAGCCTTCCGCCGCCACGCCGTGAACCACTCTACGAGGTCAGCGCCGGGGACGGAGCAATCATGGCAGGTTGCGTCGAATTGCAGCGCCCAGGCCCTCGTCGCCTCGTCCAGCAGGTCGGCCATCTCCTTGCTGGCGGCGAACAGCCCGCCGTTCGCGTAGGCCTCGGCCTGGCTCGCTGTGCTCCTTCCCAGCGCGTGGGCCTTGCCCACCCACTGGCCGGTCTCGGCGACCTGCACGCCCCAGGTCCGCAGTGCCGACCCGTCGTGCATGCGTTGCGTGGTGACCGTCCACCTCCAGGTGCCGGCGGTTGGTGGCGCCGACCGGGTTGGCGGCCCGCTCACGGCCGCACCGTGGCGACTTGGTGGTTCAGCACCGGCACCATCGATGCCTCGTCCGTCAGCAACCCCGGCGCGGCCAGAACCGCGTAGATCGCCGCTGCGAGCATGATGCCTCCCATCAGCACCTTCAGACCCGTTATCTTGCCCATTCTTCCCACCCTCCAGATGCCGTCTTTTTCTCGAAGACTTCATCCGGCAGGCGCGGCGGCGTAGCCGGGGCAAGGGCGCGTAGCGGGCCGAAGGCTGCACCCTTGCGGCGGCTATGCCGGCGTGGCAGCCCCTTCCACCTAAACCACGTCCAATTTGAGACCCATAGTCGGAGCTTTTGGAGAGACGGCGGTCGTCTCCGTCCACCTCAACCCAGGAGAGGCTACGGTTCTCAAACTGGACGTGGTTTAAGCTCTTCGTCCTCGCGGTATGTCTTCTCTCCCGCTCCTCGTCATTCCTCGTCCTCCCTGTTTGCGCCATTGTGCAGGATGCTGCGTGCTGCAGGTTCCGGAGAGAGGCGATGTTGCAGGTGGCACCAAAGGGGGACGTGGCCGGCGCTGTCCTGGTCACGGCGGAGGAGGACCGGCTGCTGCGTGCAGCCTTCGGGCGATACGGCGGCCGGGCGGAGGCACGCGCCGCCGCGGCGGACGTGGTGGGGCGCTACCAGCAGCAGGGCGGCGGGCGGTGGTTCCTGTGCGCCTGCCGACCGGGAGCGGAGCGCCCCCCCATCCTGGTGCCGGTGTCGCAGACGCACATCCGCCGCCACGAGGATGGGCGATGGCCGCTGCATGGCGAAGCCTGCGACTTCTACCGGGAGCCCGCCGAGCAGCGCTCGGTGACGGCAAGCTATGCGCCGCCGTCGGTAGACAAGCCTCTGCGCCTGGCGCGCCCACTCGGGCGGGTCGCAGGACCGGCCAAGGATGCCCGCATCGAGACGTGCTCGCGCCACACGTCGCGACCAAGCTTAGCCCGGCTGCTTGTGCAATTGGTGACGGACGCAAGGCTACAAGCCATCCCGCCGGAGTGGCAGCCGCCGTCGTTGGTGGATCAGGTCAAGGCGCTGTGGACGGCGGCACGGACACTGGAGATCGATGCCGGCGTGCGGCTGTCAGCTTTCCTGCGTACCAGCCCGTCGCGGCTGGGCGAGTTGATGAAGCTGGTGGAGGCGGCGCCGGCGGAGGCGTTCACGCGCACCCGGCCGCACGGGGTGCTGATCGTGCGCGCCGCGGCCGTCGGGGACGGCGTGGTGCAGCCGGTGGCAGGGGACCCGATCCGGGTGCGGGGGCGGCTGTCGGTGTTCGGCGAGCGA